>JAYSTV010000416.1:0-6540 GCA_043719425.1 Acidimicrobiia bacterium
TCGATCTCGCCGATCTTGCCGACTCGGAGCCGAGTGGCATCGACGGCGTCGACCGATGCGTCGACGGCCAGACGGGCGTTGGTGACGGTGATCACCGCACCGGTCGCCGGTTCGCCCCGGCCGACCTTCACTTCGTCGACCCGGCGCGGTAGATCCGGAAGGAAGATGATCTCGTTGGCCGGCACGCTGACGCCAACCTTGGCGTTGAGATCGGCCAGGTCGGCGTCGGCTCGGCGCTGTGAGGCAATGGCCGAATCGAGCGCGCTTCGCAGCGATTGCAGTTCGCTTGGGGAGACCAACTCGCCCTTCCCCGCTTGGGCGATGGCGACGGCGGCGCCCGCCGCGTCGACGCCGTTTGTGCCCTGTCGATTTGCGGTGTCGATACCGTTCACGGCGTCGTCGAGGTCGCGTTGGGCTTGCGCGACCGCCGCCGTGGCCTGGGCGACCTTGGCGCGTGCATCAAGCACGGATTGCTCACGGTCGGGGGCCGCATCGACTGCTTTGGTCGCGGCCTCCTCGGCGCGGGCCAAGGCTCTCGCTGCTCGATCGCGTCCACGTTGTGCTTGGGGCACCGCATCCTGCCGGGTGTTAAGCGCGCTTATGGAAGAGTCGACGGCTCCCTGCGCCTGACGGAGTCGACTCTCCGCACTTCTCGTGGCTTCCTTTTGCGCACTGTTGTCGGGAACTTCGCAGGGCGCTGGAGTGGGGCAGGAGAAGACGGTCCCGCGCTTCTCGGCGTCGCGTGCGGCGTCGAGCGATTTCTGGGCGTCGACCACGTTGGCCTTGGCGTCGTCGATCGCCCGCTGGGCCTCGGGTAGCGCCCGTTGCGCCTGCCCGATGGTCGTATCGGCGTCGGCGAGTGCCGCCGCGGCATCGTCGACGGCACGTTTGGCGTCGGCCACGGCACTTGGATCTTCGCGGTCGCGTTCCGCCCGACGAAGCGCCGCGCCGCCCTGGTCCACTGAGGCTTTGGCCTGGTCCAACGCGGCCGCCCGAGTGGCCACGAGCGCCTCGGCACGAGTGACCGCCGTAGTGGCGTCTTCACCGGCCGAACCGGCCTTGTCCCGGGCGGAGCGAAGTTGCTCGTCGGCCTGCAGTCGACGCGACTTCGCTGGCGCCGCGGCAGTGTCATATGCGCGCTTGGCACTGCGAACGCCGTCGGCCGCTCGTGAGGACGAGTCCCGGAGTTGTTGCAGCTGGGTGCGCTGCGCTTCTGTCGGTCCGAAGGCCTCGTATCCGAGCTTTCCGTAGAGCTCGGACACCGCTTTTTCCGTGGCATCGCCGTAGCGCCCGTCGGCTGCTCCGGGATCAAAGCCGAGGGCAAGAAGGCCGTCTTCGAGCTGACGGACATCTTCACCGACATCACCCGGACGCATGTCGCGATACGCCGGTGTGGCGCCAACGAGCGCAATCACGGGCCGCCCGGCCAGTTCAAGCACCCGCGTTCCTGCGGTGATCTCCTGGGCCTTGGTTGCGGCTTGGGTCACGAGGTTGCCTTGGGCCGCCTTGAGGTTTGAGGGCGCCAAGACGACGGGTTTCGGATCGCCGTAGCGAACATCGCCTCGAGTAATGATCGTTGACGAAAGCACTCGCCGCTCCACCGGAACCGCAAGGCGACTCGCGGGCGGCGGGGCCACGGCGGCGGCGGCGTCGCTCGGGGACTTGACCTGTCGGCCGAGGACGAATCCTCCTGCGCCGATCCCGATAACGACCGCAGAGGAGAGGGCGAGGAGACGAGATCGGTTCATGGCAAGAAGTTCCGTAGGCTTACTTCTTCTTGCCACCCAGTTCGGTTCGGACGGCTTCGAGCACGGCTCGGTTCTGGTCGATGAACTTCTTCTCCTCGCCCTTTTGCAGAACTTCGCGATCCTTCAGATGCTTCTTTGTGCAGGACCGGTCCGACTTGGAAATGGCGAGCTCGCGTTTTTGCAGCGAGCGCAGCTTTGATGGGTCGAGCTTGGATGCGTCGACGCTGCCGCCCAACGCCCCGAACAAGCCGGCGCCGTTTCCTCCACCGGTTGCCCCCGACGCACTCACGAGCGCGGTGAGTTCCTTGCTGATGGTGGTCGGTGGCTCGGTGTCGGTCCGGAATGTGTAGCCGTCTTTCTTCATGCAAGCCGACCAGCCCTTCATGCCGGCGAGGACCTTCGGGTTGTTGCTCACCCGTGACTGAATCTCCGAGAACTTTCCACCGAGTGCTTGCAATTTGGTCAACGACGAAAAGAGCTTCTTCGTTGACTCACCCACGCATCCCGACGCGCCGAACCCGGCGGCGTCGCCGCCCGTGTTCTCCGATCCGGTGAGCGCCTTGTTGTAGGCCTTCTTCTGGCCCGCGCTCATCTTGGCCACGAGCGCGGCGTTGGCGTCGAGCACCGCTGGCTTGCCCGCCTTGCTGGGGTCGATCAGAGTCGAGACGCCGTAGCCGTACTTTTCGGCAAAAGTTTCGGGGTCGAATCCGTCGCCGATCACGGCGGCAAAGTCGCCGAGCCCAACGACCTTGTACTCGAACCCGGCCTTTTTCATGCAGCCGGCAATCGCTTCCTGCTGCTGGCGGGCGAGGCGCTGCAGTCCGGCGCCGTCGAGATTGAAAAAGTCGTTCAACGACTCGTCCTTCCCCTGAGCCGACGCCGCGCCTGATCCGATGGTGAGCAGAAGGGTCGTCGTCGCCGCAACCAGGGCAACGATGAAGCGATAGGCCCGACGGGAATTCTTCGTCATCATGCGTATGAAGTTATGCGGCTGAACGGTCATGGCGGTCACCGGGTCTTCTTCCAGGGATGCGCCGGCGACGAAGCGCCGAGCCGCAGATCGACGGCCAGTACCGTGGTCGTCGTGCCCCGTTTCGAGAACGTCGCCCGTTTGGATGGAAAAGTTGCGCTGATCACCGGCGCCGGGGGAGGGATGGGTCGATTGGCGGCGTTGCTCTTCGCCCAGCAGGGGGCCAAGGTGGTGGTCGCCGATGTGAACGCCGAGGCGGCTGCGGCGGTGGTCGCCGACATGGAGTCCGACGGCTTCGGTGGCGCCGGAGTGGCGATCGGCGGCGACGTGGCCAGCGACGCCGACGTGGCCGCGATGGTTGCTGCGGCGACATCGTCGTTCGGCGGTCTGCACATCCTCTACAACAACGCCGGCATCATGATGAACGACGACGACAATCCGGTAACCACATCGGAAGACGTGTGGGACCGGACATTCGAGGTAAATGCCAAGGGTGTGTTCTTGTGCTGCAAGCACGGCATCCCGGCCATGCTGGCGAGTGGCGGCGGGTCGATCATCAATGTTGCTTCGTTTGTCGCTCACATGGGTGCAGCCACGCCACAAATCGCTTACACCGCAACGAAAGGCGCCGTGCTCTCGATGACCCGTGAAATTGCCGCGATCTACGCCCGCCAGGGGATTCGGGCCAACGCGCTGTGTCCCGGTCCTGTCGGCACACCACTTCTGGCCCAGCTTTGGAGCGATCCTGCTCGCAAGGCGCGTCGCATTGTGCACATTCCAATGGGTCGATGGGCGGAGGCCGACGAACTGGCGCGGGCGGCGTTGTTCTTGGCCTCCGACGACTCGAGCTTTATGACTGGTCAGTCGCTCATTATCGACGGCGGCATCGTCAGCGCGTATACGACTCCGGAGTGATGTGACGATGCTCGCTCTCTCGATCAATTTTCTAAAGGATTGGGTCCAGGGCATCCAGGGACCCTGGCTCTACATCGCGGTGTTCGCGTTGGCCTTCGCCGAAACCGGAACGCTGTTGTTCTTCGTGCCCGGTGAAGTCACGTTGATCATTGCCGGCATCACGGCCGGACTCTCCGATGGCGGGGTCAACGTGTGGATCATGGTTGTTGTCGGCTGTGCGGCGGCGATCTTGGGCGATGCCGTTGGCTTCCAGATCGGCCGTCGCTACGGTGATCGCGTGAAGAGCTCCAAGCTGGGTCAGAAGCTCGGTGCCGAGAATTGGACGAAGGCCGAACAACTGATTCGTCGTCGCCGCGGTCTCATTGTTTTGGTCGGCCGTTGGCTCGGCTTTCTGCGGGCCATCATGCCGGCCACGGCGGGGATGTCAGGCCTCGACTACAAGCGAGAGTTTCTGCCCTACGACGTTGTCGGCGCCGTTTCGTGGGCCAGCCTGTGTGTGCTCGGCGGCTACAAACTGGGCGACCGCGCGGAGACGATCGTCAAGTACATCGGCTGGGTTGCCGCGGGTTTGGTGATTGTCGGTGGTGCCGCGTACTTCGGAAAAAAGTGGTTGGCCGGACGCGCCGCAAAACCAATGGCATGACCACCCGACATACGGTCGCCTTCGGCCTGGCGCTCGTAGGCGCGCTTACGGTTCCGCTGCCGCACGCCATCGGCCAGACATCGACCGTCGAGCGTCCGAAGACTTCGTCGTTGGCGTGGAAGTCATGTCGAGATGTTCCGAGACTTCGCTGCGCAAAACTCACCGTTCCGCTCGACTATGCGACCCCATCGGGGCCGACCCTCGATGTCGCCATCACGATGTCACCGGCGCGCAAGTCGAAGTCGCGAATTGGGGTTTTGTTGGTAAACCCGGGCGGTCCCGGGGCTTCGGGCACCAAGTTCGTTCGACAGCTTCAACGGGGACTGTCGGGCGCGCTCCTCGACCGATTCGACATTGTTGGTTGGGACCCGCGGGGTGTGGGCGACACCGGATCGATCCGGTGTCTGGCCACCACCGCGGCCTACGACCGCTTCTACGCCGTGGACCCGGATCCGGACTCGGCCGCTGAGGTGCGCGATCTCGTGAGCGCGGCCAAGGAGTTCGCCGCCGGCTGTGCCACGCGAAACAGCAATGCGATCTTGCGGACGGTCGGCACGGCCGATGTCGTGCGCGATATCGAGTCGATCAGGGTGGCGTTCGGGGAACAGCGGATCAGCTTCTTCGGCTTTTCCTACGGAACCCTCCTGGGGCTTCGCTACGCCGATGCCTTTCCGACACGCGTCCGCGCCGTTGCCCTCGACGGCGTTCTGTCGCCAACCGCTGACACCACCGAACGATCAGTTCAACAGGCGGCCGGGTTTGACCGGGCCTTGAACGGGTTTCTCGCCGGGTGCGCGAAAGGGGGATGCGGATGGGTGCGCAAGGGCGAGGATGCCGCCACGGCCTACGACCGACTCGCTCGTTCAATCGACACCACACCGCTCGTGGTCACCCGGCGCGGGGCCACTCGGCGTCTTGGTCCGGGGGAGTTCACGACGGGAGTGCTGGCCGCGCTATACAGCCGCGAAAGCGGGTGGCCGGTGTTGCGTCAGGCGTTGACCAAAGCGAACGGCGGCGACGGCTCGGCGATGCTGAATCTGTTCGATGCTTACGCCGATCGTGAGCGGACGGGCTACGGGAACATCGCCGACGCCAATGCCGCGGTGAACTGCGTCGACGTGGCCTCCCCGCAGGGCGACGAGGCCTACATCGCGCTCGCCGACCGATTGGCGAAAACATCGCCGCGCTTCGGCCGATTGGCCGGGTTCTCCAGCATTGTCTGCGGGTTTTGGCCGGTGCCGCCAACCGGGATCACCACGCCGGTTGTTGCTCGGGGTTCGGCTCCCATCCTGCTCATCGGCACGACCCGCGATCCGGCGACGCCCTACGTGTGGGCGCAATCGGCCGCTCGCTCACTCGACAACGCCGTGTTGTTGACATATAACTCCGACGGTCACACGGCATATCTGACCGGCAACCCGTGCATCCGGACCATGGTCGACCGCTACCTTCTCGAGGCCAAGACCCCGCCGCCGAACACGACCTGCGAACGCCGCTAGCGCAGCGTTGGCCCGGTAAGGGGGCGGTCCTCGCCTACGCTGTCAGGGCTCATGTCAACGTCTGCGCCTACGTCCTTCGCCGATCTGGGCGTCTCTGAGGAGCTGTTGTTGGCGTTGAAAGAACGTGGCATCGACGCCCCGTTCCCCGTGCAGGCCCTCACCATTCCCGATGGGCTGGCCGGCCGCGACGTTTGTGGCCAGGCCAAAACCGGATCGGGCAAGACGCTGGCCTTCGGGATTCCGCTCGTCATGCGCGCCGGCCGCGCCGAGCCGCGCAAGCCCACCGCCTTGGTCCTCGTGCCGACCCGTGAGCTCGCGCTGCAGGTCGACGGTGAACTGCGTTGGATGGCCGAAGCACAGGGTCTGCGCGCCGTCGCCGTCTACGGCGGCTCATCAATGGAAGTGCAGCGCGACGCCCTCAACGCCGGTTGTGAAATCGTCGTCGCCACTCCGGGACGGCTCATTGACTTGATCGGTCGGGGTGACATCGATCTCGGTTCGGTGACCTTCCTCGTGCTCGACGAAGCCGACCGGATGTGCGACATGGGTTTCATGCCGAACGTCGAATGGCTGATCCGACATATGTCGAAGGATCGTCAGACGCTGCTTTTCTCGGCCACCCTCGGCTCCGACGTGAACACCCTCGTGAAACATGAACTGCGTGACCCGGTGCGCCACACCGTGGAGAGCGACACATCGACCGTCGAAGAGTCGCGGCACTTCTTCTTGAAGGTCCACGAAATGGACCGGGTCAAGGTTGTTGCT
>JAYSTV010000417.1:0-2694 GCA_043719425.1 Acidimicrobiia bacterium
AGGTCAAACGGTGGGCGGTTCAGCTCAGCCGTGCCGGCGATGGCGAAAACGATGGCGGGCACGAACAACAGGTTCCAAAGGTTCCATCGTCCGTTGGCCTGGGCGGCGACGATGCTCTGCGTGGACAGCGACCCCGTGGTGAGCACGACCGCGGCGAGGGAGAGACCCATCGCCGCCTCGTAGCTGATCATCTGCGCGCTCGCTCGAACCGAACCCATGAGTGGGTATTTGGAGCCCGACGACCAACCGGCCAACATCACGCCGTAGACGGCGATCGACGAAATCGCGAGGGAAAAGAGCACACCCATGGGCGGGTCGGCGAGCTGCAGGATCGTTTCGTGGCCGAAGATCTTGGCCGTACCGCCCAGGGGGATGACGGCAAAGGTGAGGAAGGCCGGAACCGTGGACAGATACGGCGCCAGGCGGAAGACGAACTTGTCGGCTCGTTCCGGGAAGAGCGCCTCTTTGAAGAACAGCTTGGTGCCGTCGGCGAGCGTCTGCAGCAGACCCCACGGACCGGCGCGGTTCGGACCAATGCGGTCCTGCATGTCGGAAATGACCTTGCGCTCGGCCCACACCATCAACAACACCGACAGCAGACAGATCACCAGCGCAATCACCGCCTTCAACGCCACGATCAAGAGCGGCATGCCGAGGAGGTACTTCCCATCGGCCAGAAGCGGGTCGCCAATCTCGGCGGCGAGGATGGCCGACATCAGGACCGCCCACTTTCGAGGCGGACCTTGGTGGTCCCGTCGGTCATCAACTCGGCCACGTTGATGAGGGCATTGGCGCCAACATCGCTGAGGTTCCACGGCACCACGGCCACCCCCCGCGGGAGGCAATCGTCGACTTCGATCGTGAGGGCGAGCTCGCCATGCTGCGACACGACGCGCACGACGTCGCCCGGATGCATGGCATGGCGTTCGACTTCGCCGGAATGGAGACGAACCGACGCCTGCCGAGCGAGCTTGGCGAGCGAGCTGCTCGCCTGCACGATCGAACCCTGGTCGTAGAGCACCCGACCGGTGACCAAACGCAGCGAGTACGAATCGGGCTGGGGGACAACGCCTTCGACATTGCGAACCCGAAGCGACCGTGGCCTCGCCACGGCGGGCACACTCGCTTCATCGTTTTCGACGGCAACTTCTGCGGGCTCGTTCGGAGGGGCAACCACCACGACCGGGACGGGGACAACGATGCCGTCGGCGTTAACCGGCCGGCTGAGCTCGGCCCTGGTCGCTCCACCATGGGTGGGCACGGTGGCGGCGATGTCGTCGGTGATGTCGCCAACGGTCTCGTAGCCGAAATCCGTTCCGAGCATGGCCGCCAGTTCCGTGGCGATCATCCAGTCGGGACGCGCCGTGCCCGGAGCGCTGACTTTCGCGGAGAGGACGGTGACCCGACCTTCGAGGTTGGTGGTCGTTCCGGATTTCTCGCCGAAGCCGGCGGCCGGGAGGATCACGTGGGCGTGGGCGTTCGAGGCGTTCGGAAGCGAGTCGATGGCGGCCACGAACTCGGCGGTCGAGAGGGCCCGAACGGCCAGGTCACGGTCGACGAAGTCGGCGATCGGATCAGCCCCCAGCAGGACAAGAGCCTTGATGGTCCCTTCGACCGCGGCTTGCAACATCGCTGCGGTATCGAGCCCGATGCTTGACGGCCCGGCGCTCCAGTGGACGGCGAACCAGGCGGCCCCATCGCCATGGGTGACCCGGCCGGGAAGCAGTCCCGGGGCCATACCCATGTCGAGCGCGCCGTGGAGGTTGGCCCGACGCATGGCCGGCAGGACAACAACGTCGGCGGACGCATCGGTGAAGGCGAGGCCGGCTTCGACGAACGCGGCGCCGGGCTCGGCCATCGAAGCCCGCCCGAGGACCACAACGATCTTCTTACCGTTTGCCATTGCCTTGGCCAACACCGCGCCAGCGGCATTGATGGCGTCGGCCTCCACGCCGCCGATCTGGCGTTCCGACGCGACTCCGTTCGCTGCGGCGAGCACGGCTTTGGCGGCCACGGCAACTTCGCCCGGCCGGTAACGGACCGACTCCGTGGCGTAGGGCGTGACCCCGGTGGGCGCGGCCGAGAACTCGACAACCGGCACCTTCTTGTTGACGGCGGCGTCGCGCAGGCGAAGAAAGAGGACCGGCAGTTCTTCCTTGAGGTCGGGACCAAGCAGAACAACGGCTCCCGCGGTGGCGAGATCGTTGATCGTGGCGCGGGGAAAGCCGAGCCACGCATCGGGGGTCAGGCCGTCGGCGAGCTGCGCATCGATGTTGTCCGTTCGCAGGACCTGCTTGGCCAGACGAACGTATGCGTACTGATCTTCGTTGGTGAGACGAGCGCCGCCGATGAACCCGATCTGCGACGGTTGATATGCGCGCAGAGCAGTGGCGATCTTGCTCATGGCCGATGACCACGACGCCTTCTCCGGGGCAGCACCGCGAGCGGCTCGCACGACCGGCGCCGAGAGTCTCGACCCCGACGACACGGCCTCGAAGTCGAAGCGGCCCTTGTCGCACAACCAGCCCCAGTTCACCGGGTCGGAGTCGACGCCCTGAAGCCGGGTAATTTCGTCGCCGCTCGACTGAACCACCACGCGACAACCCACCGCACACGACGTGCAGGTGGACTCAACCTGGTCAAGATCCCACGGACGGGCGGTGAAGCGGTACGGCTGGGCCGTAAGCGCGCCGA
>JAYSTV010000418.1:0-2688 GCA_043719425.1 Acidimicrobiia bacterium
ACACGATCACTTTCGTCGAGGTCACGAGCAACCATCAGCGCGCCACCGCCGGCGAGCGCAGCCGTCGCCACCCGAAACGATCGACCCTCGACCGCGACATTTCGGATGCGGATGTTTTGGGCAAGGCGATTCACGACGTCGAGAGAAGCCACAGGGTCGCGCCGCCGGCGATTTCGGCCGGGCCCCACCGCAGTCAGATCACGAGCCTCCTTGGCCCGTTGTTTGGCAACCGCCCGGTCGGTGGCGTCGACCGGTAGGTACGTCACCGAGTCCGTGCCAAAGCGAGGAAGAACGAGTTCCTTCCCGTCGACGGAGAGACACTGCGCGACAACCGAGCCTTCGCCGAGTCCTCGCGGTTGATTGTCGGCCGGGAGTGATCCGGACCCGGCGTCGTCGGAGGAACTGGGCGGCGCCGTCCGGGCTTGCGCGGTGTCGCAGAGACGTCCGTCTGAACCCGGTCCAGTGGCCCGGGCCGAGTTCTCCCGGAGAGTCCCGTCGATCTCGGCGAGCACGCGGTCAGACGTACTCCGATAGCCAACCACGGCGGCCACGAACACCGAGAGCGCGGCAAGCGCGGCGAACAGAAGCGTGAGTCGAGTCCGCATCGACACGTTCAGCTCGCCCGCAGCGAGTAGCCCACGCCGCGAACGGTGTGCAGAACGGCTGGTTCACCTGGCTGTTCGAGCTTGCGGCGGATGTAGCCGATGAACACCGCGAGAGTCTTTGACTCCGGTCCAAAGTCGTAGCCCCACACCATGTCGTAGAGCATCGTAGGTGTACATACGGTTGGCGACTGACGAACGAGGGCCTCAACCAGGTCAAATTCTGTCTTCGTGAACGAAATCTCGCGATCACCTCGCCACGCGCGGCGAGCGGCAACGTCGAGACGGACATCGGCCACCCCGACGGTGTCGACACCGTCGTCGTCGGCATACGACGAGCGGCGCAGCAGGGCTCGAATACGGGCGAGCAGTTCTTCGAGAGCGAACGGCTTGGCCAGGAAATCGTCGGCTCCCGCATCGAGCGCCGCTACCCGGTCCCCCAGCTCGGTGCGGGCGGTGAGCATCAGGATCGGCGTCCGGGCGCGAGCGGCGCGTAGGCGCTGACACAGGGTGACGCCGTCGAGGTAGGGCATCATCCAATCGGCAATGACGAGGTCCGGTTCCGACTCGTTGAACAGGGTGAGCGCGACCTCGCCGTTCTCGGCCAGGGTCACCGAGTAGCCATCGAGTTCCAGGGCGCGTGCCAGTGACGTCCGAACGGAACGATCGTCTTCGGCGAGGAGAAGCCTGGCGGGCATGGTCAACGTTCTATCGGCACTCGGTGAGGAGCCGGTGAGATGACGACGGTTCAGCGTCAGGCGTTGGCGGCCAGCGCGTCGCGTAAAAAGTTCACGTCGGAGGCCAAACCTTGTTGGGGTGTCTCACAGATGACGGGCGCGTTGGCCTTGCGGACGATGTCGACGAGCATCCTTGGCGACACCGTGTTGTCGGTGCCGAGCACGGAGAAGTTCTGGTGCCGATCGCGTCCGCTTCCCTCGGCGTCACGAGATCCGTTGCAATGCACGAGGTCGATGCGGCCCGTGATGGCGACGATGCGGTCGACGCTGTCGGCGAGCTCTTCGCCCGACGCGTGCGTGTGGCAGGTGTCGAGGCAGAAGCCGATCCGCGAATCGTGGGCGATCGCGTCCCAAAGGCGGGCCAGGGTGTCCCAACGGCGCGCCATGGCGTGATCGCCGCCCGCGGTGTTCTCCAACAAGATCGGCACGTCGGTTTCGATCGAATCAAGCCCCTTCTTCCACCGGAGGATTCCCTCGGCAATGTCGTCGTCGGAGCGGACGTGACCGCCGTGGACCACGACGGCGCGAGCTCCCGCCGCCGACGCGCAATCACATGCGGCCTGGAGCGATTTCCGCGACGGGATCCGAATCTTGTTGTCCGCCGATGCCAGGTTCACGATATACGGCGCATGGACAAAGACGGGAAGGCCCGAGGCCTTCAAGGCCGCAGAGTCGGGGCGCAGCGTCCATGGTTTCCAACTCTGCGGATCACCGCAGAACAATTGGATGCAACCTGATCCGGTTTCCTCTGCTGCACTCAGCGGCTCGCTTTCTCGAACGTGGGCCCCGATCAACATGCGACCCAGGTTAACGGTGCGCCTGGCGACCATGACGGACGACCAGACTGCAACGATGACTGTTCCGATGACACCCGTTGCCTTTCTCGGTCTCGGCGTGATGGGCGCGCCGATGGCTCGTCACCTTGCCGCGGCTGGTCACGATGTAACCGTGTACAACCGCACAGCCACCAAAGCCGACGCCTGGGTTCGCAACCACGGCGGCCGCCAGGCCCCCTCGCCTACCGCTGCGGCCACGGGACAGGCAATCGTGTTCGCCTGTGTGGGCAACGACGATGACCTTCGTTCGGTCTGCCTCGGTCCCGACGGGGCGTTCTCCACGATGATCGCGGGATCCGTGTTCGTCGACCACACGACGGCGTCGGCCAACGTCGCCAGGGAGCTCCACGCGGTCGCTGCGGCGCGCGGTATCGGGTTCATCGATGCACCCGTGTCGGGCGGTCAGGCGGGCGCCGAGAATGGCGCGTTGACCGTGATGTGCGGCGGCGAGCAGGTGCACTTTGATCTCGTTGCTCCGGCGATCAAATCCTTCGCCAAGGCGGTGACCCTGCT
>JAYSTV010000419.1:0-15667 GCA_043719425.1 Acidimicrobiia bacterium
GATCAGATCACCATCGCCATCGATGCCCTCCGGGGTGCCGACGCGAGTGATCTCGCCATCAACGAACTCTCCGGCGCCATCCGTGAACTCGTCGAGTTGCGGGCGGTTGTCGACTCGCTGTGGCTTTCGGTCGTGGCCCGCGTCGAGGCCGAGGGCATTGCCCCATCGCTTGGTCATCGCACCGCATCCGACATGGTTGCCGCAACCACTGGTGATGATCGAGCCGCGGCCGGGCGTGATATTCGGCTCGGCCTCGCCCTCGAATCTGCCCCAGCGATCGCCAAGGCGTTGCGCCAAAGTCAGCTCACGCGCTCCAAGGCCAAGGAACTGATTCGAGCCGAGGGTGCTTCCAACGATGAGTGCGCCCGATTGATTGCGTTCGCCAAGACGGCATCGGCACGCAAGGTCCACTTCGAGGTGGAACGGTTTCGCGCCGAGCGGGGCATCGAGTCTCCGGCGAAGCCCAATGCCCTCACCATCGATCCGCATCGAGGCACGATCAAGGCGCAACTCGATCCGCTTCGCCTGAACCAGGTGCAGATCGCCATCGACATGGCCGTCGCCAAGCTGGGCCACTCCCAGGACGTTCCCTACGAACAACGACGAGTCGACGCGCTCGTGGCGGTCTGCGCGTTCTTCGTTGAGCACATCGACAACGCCACGACCAATCGTGGTGTGCGGCCGCACATCTCGGCGATCGTCGACGTCGAAACCCTCGCCGGTCTCGCCGACCGACCGGCCACGCTGGAGAACGGCGCCTATCTGAGCGGGGAGGCGGCCCGCAAGCTGGCCTGCGACGCCGGTCTGTCGCGGATCATCACGGCCGGGAAGTCGCAAACGCTCGACGTCGGCACCGAAACTCGCACGTGGTCGGCGGCGATGAGTAAGGCGATCATCGCCCGGGACAAACACTGTGTCCACGATGGATGTGAGGCGCCGCCCTGGGCGTGTCAGATCCATCACAGAGACCATGTCGCTCACGACGGCCCAACGTCGGTGGCCAACGGGGAACTGCGATGTTGGTTTCACCACGAACATCAACACCAACTCGATGAGGAGGCGAAGCGACAACAGCGACAACAGCAGAGAAACGAAGGCGGTCTCGACCACGCATCACTCGCGGCATAGCAATCGCTCGTCGGCAACCACGACCTTTGATGAGCGGTCACGGGTTCTTTGACAACTGAATACGTCGGCGGGTCAGAACTACGGTGAATGCCGTGCCCTCGCCCACGCCGTTCTTGCACCCGTTTGCTCGTCCCGCGGCCTCGGCGGGCGACTTCGTGAATCTTGTGCGCGGTGAAGGAGCAAGACTGTTCGACGATCAGGGCCGCAGCTATGTCGACGCGATCGCCAGTCTTTGGTATTGCAACGTGGGGCACGGTCGCCGTGAGATCGCCGATGCGGTGCAGAAGCAGATGAGCACGTTGGAGGCGTACAGCACGTTCGATATGTTCACCAACGAGCCGGTCGACGAGTTGTGCGGCGAGTTGGTGGCGCTAGCCCCGATGCCCGACGCTCGCGTATTTCTTACGAGCGGCGGATCAGAAGCGGTCGACACGGCGATGAAGATCGCCCGTCAAGCGCAACATCAGTCCGGTCATCCGGAGCGAACCGTGATCATCAGTCGGGTGCAGAGTTACCACGGCGTGAACTACGGCGGTCTGGCAGCCACCGGTCTGCCGCTGAACCGAGCCGGGTTCGGCGAGATGCTGTCCGACGTGGTCCAGGTCCCTCAGCACGATCTCGACGCCATGGGCGCGGCCTGCGCGCAACATGGCGGACGGGTAGCGGCGATCATCACCGAACCCGTGCAGGGTGCCGGTGGCGTGCACCCGGCCAAGGACGGGTACCTGCAGGGGCTCCGGGCGTTGGCCGACCAGCACGGCGCCTATCTCATCTTCGACGAGGTGATCTGTGGGTTTGGTCGGCTCGGATCGTGGTGGGGCGCACAGCACTACGGGGTCACCCCCGATCTGATCACCTTCGCCAAGGGTGTCTCCTCGGGGTACATGCCGCTGGGTGGTGTCCTCATCGGACCCGCCGTACGTGCTCCGTTGGAAGCCGATAGCGCGTTCATGCTGCGACACGGATACACCTATAGCGGGCACGCGTCGGCCGCCGCCGCGGGCGTCGCCAACCTCAAGATCCTGCGCGACGAAGCACTGGTTGATCGAGCGCCACACATTGGCGAGCGGCTTTCCAAGGGGCTGTTCGCCCTCCATACCGCCGGGAAGTTGGCGGAGGTTCGCGGGGTCGGCGCCATCTGGGGAGCAGGTTTGCCCGAGGGGATGAATCCAATGGCGGTGCGGACCACGATGCTGGCCCACGGGGTCATCGCCCGGCCGATCCCACCGTCGACGATCGCGTTCTGTCCGCCGTTCGTGGTCACCGACGATGAGATCGATCAGATGATCGCCGCGCTCGAGGCTGGGCTCGACGGCGCGTAGCAATTACTGCTCGCGGAGGAACCGTTCGAGTTCCGAAGCGAGATCGTCGCCGGTCGGCAGGTTGCCTTCGGAGTTCATGAACACAATGCGCGGATCTTCAGTCTCGGCGTCGTCTTCGTCGTCTTCGAAGTCGTCATCATCGTCACCGTCGTCGTAGCTCTCCTCGAGGGTGCGGACGAAACCCTTCATCTCGTCGTCGGTCTCGACGACATCGTTCACCTGACGCTCGTAGTCAACGGCACCCAGCTGCAGATCGATCGTCGGCACCGACACCCCGAGAATGTCGGTCGCTCGTTCGACCAGGGCGAGCGCCGCCTTCGGTGACGTTGTGCTCGGCAGGTAGTGGGGCACGGTCGCCCACAACGAGCAGGTCGACGTGCCCTGCGCCCCGAAGCGTTCGTGGAGCACGCCAACGATGCCCGTGGGTCCTTCATAGCGGGACCGCATCAACTCGAAACGGTCGATGAGGTCGTCGTCGCCAGTGGTGCCCGTGATCCGGGTTGGGCGGCTGTGCGGCACGTCGGCCAGGAGCGCTCCGAGGGAGATCACGAACTCCACGCCGAGCGTGTTCGCGACGTCAAGGACCAGGCCGGAAAACGTGCGCCACCGAAGCTGCGGCTCCGAACCGACGAGCAGGACCGCGTGACGATTGGTGCCAATGATCAGACCGGAGGAAAACGTGTTGGTCGGCCAGTCGATCGTGCGATGCACACCGTCGACGAGGCGAACCTGCGGACGCGTCGAGGTGAAGTCGTAGAAGTTCTCCGGATCGATCGTGGCGAACGGTTCGGCCCCCCACGCCGCATCGAGATGGCAGGCTGCCGTGCTGGCCGCCTCGCCAGCATCGTTCCATCCCTCGAAGGCCACGATCAGCACCGGACGGTTTAGATCCGGTCGTCGCGTCCACACCAACTCATCGGCGGCCACCAGGCGACGTTACCGCCCGATTCACTCGGCCAGCAGCGTCTTGTTCTCGGCCAGTTCATCGGCGAGCGACGAAGGGCCGAGCCAGTCGGCCATCACCTCGGCATTGTGCTCGCCTCGACGAGGGGCACCGCCACGCACGCCAGACTCCCAGGCCGAAAATCGGTACGGCGAATTCACCACGCCGCGGGTGGCGCCGGTGCCGCTGCGATCGTCGACCTGGACGACCACGCCCCGGTAAGTTGCCGTCGGCGAGGCAATCGCCTCGTGCATCGTGCGCACCCGACCCCAGGCCACGTTGAGCGAGTCGAGCGTGCGGGTGAGGTCGTCGACGGAACGGTGCGAAGCCACCCACTCCTCAATGGCAATCCGCCGACCGGCGATGCGCTCTTCAACCGGCGCGTCCGACCGTACCGCCGAGGTCACGCCGACCGAACTGGCAATGCGCCACAGGTGCTTGATCGGCGACGAGACCAGCAGCCACGTGCCGTCGCCAGCCTGCAGGTACGTACCGCCGAGACGATCGACCGGCGAGGCGTCGATGCTGTGGTGCACGTAGTCGTCGGTGGCAAGCATGGCGTCGACCATGGACATGTCGATCCACGTACCCACGCCGGTTCGTTCGGCACTACGAAGCGCGCTGAGGATGGCCACGAGGGCATGCAGACCAGCGTCGTAGTCGGCGATGGAAAGTGCAGGGTCGGTGGGCGCGGTGCCGTCGAGAAGGGCTTGACGGCTCACGATCCCACTCTCGGCCTGGATCACCGGGGCATAGGCAGCACGGTCGGAGTCGGGACCGTTGGCCCCGAAGCCACTGATGGAGCACATCACCAGCGATGCGTTGGCCGCCTCCAGCACCGGCCAGCCGAGACCCAACCGGTCCATCACCCCGGCTCGAAAGTTCTCGATCACGATGTGCGCATGCGCAGCCAACGAGATCACCAGCGCCACCCCGTCGGTGGTCCGCAGATCGATACACATGTCGCGCTTGCCGGCGTTCTGTTGCTGGAAGAAGCCGCTCACTCCGTGGCGTTGCTCGCCCCACACTCGCGCCACGTCGCCTTCGGGCGGCTCCACCTTGACCACGTCGGCCCCGAGGTCACTGAGCATCCGCCCGGCAAAGGGCCCGGCGACCACGCGGGAGAGATCGAGAACGCGAACTCCATGGAGGGGAAACACGGGTACAGACTGCCAGGTCATGATCAACCGCTCATCGCCTCGTCCAAACACGCTCGCCACGGCCAACTTGGACCGGGTCAGCGACCGACGGGTCGACGCCGACTGGGTTGGCGCCGAGTGGGCGTCGGCGGCGACCCGGGTGCACATCGTGTGGCGAGGGACGTTTCCCGTTCTGGGTGATCGCTCGTCGTTCATTTCGCCGTCGGCGTTGGGTTCGTTGGATCCAGTTCCGGTCCTGCTCGGTGTGATCGATGGCGTCACCCACTTCGGGGTCGACCTCTCCACCCACGAGCGAGAGACCGTCGAACGACTCACCAGCGCCGACGCCATGCTGTCGGGACTTCGTGAGGTCGCCGGGCTGCTTCACGCCGACGACGCCAATCTGCTCGCCGCCACGAGCGGTCTCGCCACGTGGCACGCAAAGCATCGGTTCTGTGGCTCGTGCGGAACCGAGACCGAGGTGCACACCGCCGGACACGAGCGGCGTTGCCCGTCGTGCGGGACCCCCAACTTTCCCCGCACCGATCCGGCCGTGATCATGCTTGTGACCGATGGCGACCGCGCCGTGCTCGGCCGTCAGAAGATCTGGCCGGCTGGCATGTTCTCGACCCTCGCCGGATTCGTGGAACCCGGCGAATCGCTCGAAGATGCGGTCGTTCGCGAGGTCCGCGAGGAAGTTGGCCTGGTCTGCAACTCGGTCCGGTACTCCTCGTCGCAGCCGTGGCCGTTCCCGCAATCACTGATGGTCGGCTTCCATGCCCGGGCGGTGACCACCGACATCGTCGTGCATCCAACGGAGATGGACGATGCCCAATGGTTCAGTCGCGGGCAACTCCTCGCCGCTCGTGGCGCCCGGGGGCGGACCGTGCCGATGATCCCACCGCCACTGACGATTGCCCGGCGCTTGCTCGACGAATGGCTCGACGAGAGCTGAACCAGACCGAAGGACAAGTCGCCCCAGGCGGAGCTGCGAGAGTTCGGGCGAAAGGCTGAGCCCTACGCTGGGGCACTATGAGCACGCTTGTCCTGTTGCGCCACGGCGAATCCCTCTGGAACCAAGAGAACCGCTTCACCGGGTGGGAAGACGTGGACCTGGCGCCGAAGGGCGAGCAGGAGGCGGTCCGTGGCGGGGAGATGCTTCGCCAGGCCAACGTGTTGCCCGATGTGGTCCACACCTCGCTCCTCAAGCGGGCAATCCGTACCGCCAACATCGCCCTCACGGCCGCTGACCGTCATTGGATCCCCGTCCGACGGTCATGGCGGCTCAATGAGCGTCACTACGGCGACCTCCAGGGCCGCGACAAGACCGAAACGCTGGCCCAGTTCGGTGAGGAGCAGTTCGCCATCTGGCGTCGGAGCTACGACACGCCACCGCCCCCGGTCGACCGGGGATCGCGCTACCACCCGGCCAACGACGCCCGCTACGCCGATCTGGCCCCCGAACAGCTCCCGGCGACGGAAGCGCTGTCGCAGGTCTTGGACCGGATGCTGCCCTACTGGTACGACGCCGTCGTTCCTGACCTCCGAGCCGGACGCACCACCATGATTGCCGCCCATGGCAACTCGCTGAGGGCGCTCGTCAAGCATCTCGACGGTCTCACCACCGACCAGGTCGTGGCCCTCAATATCCCGACCGGGATCCCGCTGCGTTACGAGCTCGACGGCGATCTGCGGCCCCTGTCGAGTGGCTATCTCGACCCCGCGGCGGCCAAAGTGGCGACCGAGAAGGTCGCGAACCAGGGTCGAAAGTAGTCCGAAGGTCCGTTGCCACAGCCGCGCTGGGATGAGCCATCGGGCACGTTTGCGGAAAGTTTGAGCGATCGCTTTAATCTGTCGCTGCAAACCTGTAACCTCAGTCCATGACCGCAGTCATGCACTCGATTCTGACGACATCGTTCGCCACCCCCCGCACCCTGCCGCCGGTTCTCGAAACACCGCCGGCACCGGTCCCGATCGGTACCGCCGTTTCGATACGAGCGGCCATGTGGAACGACCTGTCGTGGCGCGATCAGGCCGCCTGCCAGGACATCGACACCAACCTGTTCTTTCCGGTAGGGCTCACGGGCACCGCCATCGATCAAACGAACCGGGCCAAGGCCGTGTGCCGCAGCTGCTCGGCCCAACCCGCCTGTCTCGAGTTCGCGTTACGAACGAATCAGGATCACGGCGTGTGGGGTGCCCACACCGAGGAGGAACGCCGTGCCCTCCGCCGGGCCCGACGGGCCGCGGCACGGCGGGCCCTCGCGGCTGAACGGGCAGCAGCAGAACGGGCGGCGGCCGAGACCGAACCGAACCCAGCCAATCAGATCCAGCTGCACGCCTAGAGGTGTCAGTACACCGACGTCGGCAGCTCCGGCACATCGATATCGGCAAAAGCAAACTTGGGGGCCCGTGGTTCGGCCCTCGTCTTGGCTGGCTGTTCGTCAGCTACGCCGGGCTCGTTTGACCACTGCTGGGTGAGTGCGGCGAAACTGACGTCGGTCGGATTCGCTTCCAGCATCTGGTCGGCCAACGCTTCGCCACCGAAGGAACGGCGGGCGAATTCCAGGGCGGCCATGCCGTCGGCCAGCGTGGTGAGGACCGGCGACACGAAGGCATCGGCCCCGGACACGGTTCGTGCCGAAATCTGGAACTTGCCGCCCGGCATTTGTTCCATGCCCAAGAACTCGACTGAGCTTCGTCGTACCGCGCCAATGGCCTCCGTCGAGTCACGACGGTAGGTCGGTACGAGGTATCGAAGAGAGTCGGTGCTGGTCATGGGCTGATGGTCGGAACGACCTCTACATCATCGGGAAAGTGCCGCCTCCACTGAAGTAGGGAAATGAACCAAACGGCCCAGCCCGACCCTTCTCGGTAAAGCTGGTCGCCGCTCGGGCCGAAAACCTCCTTCGACCCCAAAGTGGAAGAGCTCGCAAGTGGACGACACCAACACCCTCATTCGCGCCGTTTTGGCTGAGCACGGCCGCCTCAGCGTCGACATGGCCAACCTCGCCGAAACCGACGATCTCCACGCCGCCGGGCTGTCCTCGCACGCCACGGTTTCGGTCATGGTGGCCATCGAAGACGCGCTCGATCTTGAATTCCCCGATCGTCTGTTGAACCGCCGAACCTTCGAGAGCATTTCGTCGCTTCGCGACGCCATCGCTTCGCTCGCCGTCAGCGCGTAGACGATGCTCGCCTTTCTCGATCTGAGCCCGGTCGGGGAACGGATGGTCGCCCTGGCCACCAAGATCGGCTCCGAGGTGGCCGCCATCCACGCCGTCGACGTCGACCGCAACGGTCGCTTTCCGGCCGAAGCAATCGCCGCGTTGTCCGACGCCCGCCTGCTGTCCAGCTTCGTGCCGACCGACCTCGGCGGCGACGGCGCCACCATGACCGACGTCGTCGCCGCCTGTCACGTGCTCGGCATGTACTGCTCGTCGACGGCAATGGTTTTCGCCATGCACCAGATCCAGGTGGCCTGCCTTGTGCACCACGGACTGAAGTCCGATGAATTGCGCGAGCACCTTCGCCTCCTCGCCACCGAGCAGCGTCTGCAAGCCAGCGCCACGACCGAAGTTGGTACTGGCGGCGATGTCCGATCGAGTGTCTGCGCGGTGGCCACCAACGGCACCCGATACCGGCTACGCAAGGAGACCCCGGTTATTTCCTACGGCGACTATGCGCAGGACATTCTCGTGACCGCTCGACGCCATGCCGATGCGCCGGCCGCTGATCAGGTCATCGTCGTGGTTCGCCGAAGTGACGCCGAACTGGTCCCCACCTCCGACTGGGACGCCCTCGGCATGCGGGGGACCTGCTCGCGGGGATTCATTCTCACCGCCGAAGGCCCGATCGGTCACGTGCTCGCCGACCCGTACGCCGAGATTTCGGCTCGCACGATGTTGCCCGTAAGCCACCTCGTGTGGGCTGGCTTGTGGAGCGGCATAGCAACCGACGCCGTGCGCCAGGTTCGAGCCTCTCTACGAAGGCAGGCGCGCAAGAGCGGTGGCGTTCCGGCCCACGCGCCCGACGTTGCCATGCTCCATGCCGACTTGGAACTAGTCCGATCCGCTATTGCCGCTACCACGCAATTGTATGAGCGCGTACGAATGGACCCGGCCGCTTCGACCACACCGTCGATGACTCTGCGGATGAACGCCCTCAAGGTGTCCGTGTCGTTGGCGCTGCCGCGAATTGTGACCGACGCCCTCCGTCTCGGCGGTATCAACGCCTATCGCAACGACAGTGAGCAATCGCTTGGCCGCCACCTCCGCGACCTCCACAGCGCCGCCCTCATGGTGCACAACGAGCGCATCCTCGCCAACAGCGGTTCGTTGTTGTGCATCACGAAGGACGATGCATGAGTGATTGGATCACCACGGAGCGCCTCGCTTGGCGCGACCGGTTGGTGGCTGATGGTTTGCTGATCGCCACACCGGCACTCGGGGTCTACGGCCGGAGCTCGCGTTTCGAAGACGTGTTGCTGGCGGTATCGCGCGGCGTGCATCGTCTCGGCGACGATCAGAACGCTGAGCGTGTCGCCTTTCCGCCGATCCTCCCCTGCGCCACCTACGACGCCAGCGGGCATCTCTCCTCGATGCCAGAGTTGCTCGGCTCGGTCAGCTCGTTCACAGGAACCGACCGCGAGCATCGGGTCGTGCTCGAACGCCAGGCCCACGGCGAGTCGTGGTCCGACGGTTTCACCCCGACCGACGTGGTGCTCTCCCCCGCGGCGTGCTATCCCGTGTATCCGATGTGCACCGGACAGCTACCCGACACGGGTCGCGTGTTCGAAATCGTGGGCCAGTGTTTTCGTCACGAACCGTCGGTGGATCCGATGCGCCACGTCACGTTCCGCCAGCACGAGTTCGTGCGGATCGCCTCGCCCGACCAAGTCCAGGCATGGCGCGACGTGTGGTTCACGCGTGTCCCGGAATACGTCGAAAAGCTCGGCGTGCCGTTTCGAGTCGATGTCGCCAACGATCCGTTCTTCGGACGCACCGGTCGGCTCATGGCCGCGTCGCAACGCGAGCAGGCGCTCAAGTTCGAAGTCCTGGTGCCCACGTTCGGCGACGAGTTCGAGACCGCCGTCGCCTCGCTCAACGCGCATCGTGACCATTTCACTCACGCCTTCGGGATCGAGTCGGCATCGGGTGAGGCGCATACGGCATGCTTCGGTATGGGGCTGGAGCGGATGACGTTGGCGATGTTCAAGTTCCTCGGCCACGACGTGTCGAGTTGGCCGTCGTCGGTGCGGACGCTGCTCTTCGGATGAAGGTCGTCGACGCGCCAACGGCACCGCATCGCCTGCACGGCGACGGTCCCTCGTGGCGCGAGACAAATTGCTATACCGACGTATGGATCGAGCTCCTACACGCGCTCGGTCATGAGCCGTTGGCCTGCCTCGGCCCGTGCCTTCGGGTCCGTCTCGAAGCCGATCAGTGGACGTTCTTCAAACCATCGTTCGATGATCTCCACACCCTCTACGGGATTGATGTCGTGGAAGCCAACCCGTGGCAGGGTCTGCTCGAAACGTGCCGGGGTGCAGTTGCGTCGGGTCGGGTCGCCATCCCCGAAGTCGACTCGTGGTTTCTTCCCGATACCGCCGGGGTCGCCTACCAACTCGCCCACGTCAAGAGCTCGATTGCGGTCCTCGGTCTCGACGTGGAGAACCGTCGGCTGTCGTATGCACACAACGCGGGTTGCCACACCCTCGACGGCGACGACTTCGACGGCATCTTCGGCCTCGGGCCTCACCAACGTGATGCCACCCATCTGCCGAGCTATGTCGACATGTGCACGCCCGGTGATCGTCCTTCGACCGTGCCCGTTGCCGATTCCGCCCTTGCCATCCTGCGACGAGATCTGGTCCGTCTCCCTCGGACCAACCCGTTCATCGAGTGGGCGACCCGATTTCACCACGAGCTGGAGACCGTACGTGCACATACGGTTGATGGCCCAACCGCGTTCCATGCCTATGCGTTCTCTACGTTCCGCCAATTCGGCCCGGCGTTCGAGTTGGCCGCCGCCCATCTCCGGTGGATTGCCGAAAACGCCACCAACGCCGACAAGACTCCGATGCAAACGGCGGCCATCGAATTCGAGTCAATTGCGGCGACCGGCCTCGTGTTTCAGATGCGGACTGCCCGCGCCGTGATTGGCAACCGCGACCTCGACGCCAACACCTGGATGACTCCGCTGGCGAACGCATGGCAGGCCGGGGTTGGCGCCCTCGAAAGCCTCGCGTGAACACGCTCACGCTGAACGACTGGCAGATCACCGTTTCGTCAAGCGGAGCACCGGCACTCGCCGCCCGCCTGAACGCTGTCCTCGGCGATCGTTCATCGAGCGCGGTTCCGCTCGTGACGGCCTTGGCCCGCTCCGGTTTCGACCTCGTCGAGGATCCTCGCGCCGGGCTCGTCCACGGTGATCTCGACGAACTCGACGTCGTGTACCGCACCACGCTGCCTCACGTTGGTGACGACACCAAGGCCGTGTTGTCCTTCTCCTCGATCGCCGCCATCGCCACGATCACGTGCAATGGCCGCGAGGTCGCCTGGTCGCAGAACCAGTACCTCCCGTGTCTTGTCGACCTCACCGGGCAACTGAGCAACGGCGCCGAACTCGTCGTCACCTGCCACGCCCTTGGTCCGTGGCTCGACGCCGAGCGCCGACCTCGCCCTCGGTGGAAGACCAAACTCGTGGTCGACCAACGACTGCGCCACGTTCGTCTCGGGCTGCTCGGGCGCATTCCATCGTGGACCCCACCCGTTCCGGTGATCGGTCTCGCCGGCCCGGTGACACTCACGTCGAGGGAGACGAACGACGTTCGTGTCGAGCTCCGCACCTCGCTCGTGGACGACCTCACCACGGGAACCCTCGACGTGCGAGTCATCCCCGAGTCGGCCCGAACGACCGTCATCGCGGTCACGGCGCGCTGTCATAGGACCACCGGAGCACTACATCGCGAGCTCGACGGCGGGTGGCGGGGTGCATTCGATGTTGGTCATGTCGACCCGTGGTGGCCTCACACGCACGGCACGCCCACGATCTATCCCGTCGAGATCACCATCACCACGATCGATGGAACGCAGACGACGGAGATCATCCGCACCGGCTTTCGTCACGTGGCGCTCGACCGGGGACCCGACGGCGAAGGTTTCGCACTGGTGCTCAACGGCGAGCGAGTCTTCTGGCGGGGAAGCGCCTGGATGCCTATCGATGTCGGCAATCCATGGGTCGACAGGGCGCAACTGCGCGACGAACTTGTTCGTTGTCGCGACGCCGGCATGAACATGATCCGCCTAACCGGCATCACCGGCTGGGAACAGCCGGCGTTCACCACGTTGTGTGACGAACTCGGCATCGCCGTTTGGCAGGACCTACCCTTCGCCACGCTCGACCAGCCGACCGACGAAGCGTTCGTCGACGAAGTCCACGCGGAGATCCGCCATCACGTTCGCCGGCTCGCGTCGTCGCCTTGCGTGGTGGTCTTGTGTGGCGGGTCCGAGCGCCAGCAGCAGGCGGCCATGCTCGGCCTGGATCGCGAAACCGTCGGTGATGCGGTCGCTGCACGTCTTTTGCACGAAGTCGCCACCGAGCAGTCGGCGACAGCGATCGTTGTTGGGTGTTCACCCAGCGGTGGTCATCTCCCGTTCGCCGCCGACTCGGGCGTCTCCCACTACTACGGGGTGGGTGCGTATCTCCGGCCGCTGACCGACGCCCGCCACGCCAACGTGCGCTTCACCACCGAATGCCTGGCGTTCGCCAACGTGCCGGAGCCGGCGACCATTCATCGTCTTCTCGCCGAAGGGGAAAGTGCACCAACGCATCCACGTTGGAAGCGACGAGTGGCCCGTGACCGCGGTGTCGGTTGGGACTTTGAAGACGTGCGCGATCACTACTTCGCTATGGTCATTGGTGAGGACCCGGCGGCGATGCGCTGGCGCGACGTAGAGCGATACCTTGAGCTGTCGCGGGTGGTCACGGCCATCGTGATGTCAACCACCATGGCCGAGTGGCGACGGCCGGCGTCCACGTGTGGCGGTGCCGTCACGTGGTTTCTTCGCGACCTATGGCGAGGGGCTGGTTGGGGTCTGCTTGATAGCGATGGTCGAGCGAAGGCGGCGTGGACCGCGCTCGCCGAGGCCTGGGCGCCCGTCGCCATTGCGCTCGTTGACGAAGGGGTCAACGGCGTCGACGTGTGGATTCACAACGACCGTCCGACGCCGTGGAACGGCATCGTCGAACTATCTCGAGTGCTGGCGAGCCGAGTCGTCGGCCAAGCGCATCAGCGCCCGGTCCACGTCGACCCTCGGAGTTCACTTCGTCTGCGCGCTGATGATCTGGTCGGACGCTTCACCGATCCGAATGGCGCCTACCTCTTCGGTCCGTCAGCCCACGACGCGCTCTGCGCACGACTGATCACCAGCGATGGCTCAACCACCTCGCGCGCCGTGCTCGACACGTCGCGCGGTCGCTCGCTCCACCATTGCGACCTGGAACTCTCGGGCTCGGCGACATGGCTCGACGCAACCATGCTGGCCCTTGATCTGACAACCACGGGACTCGCCCGCTTCGTGCGGGTTGAGGATGAATCGCTCAGCGTGGCGAGCCATCACGTCGATGTTGTGCCCGGGGAAACGCGTCGTCTCACTGCGCACGTTGCGCCCGGACGGCCGGTTCCATCGAGCGTTCATATCGGCGCAGTGAATGCTCGATCGACGACTCGCCTAGCCGTGCCACCCCAGCCACCCCAGCCACAGCGCTCGGAACGAACCCCATGAGCGTGACCGAAACGCGCCACATGAGCGTTGCCCACGGCACGTGCATGATGACGTTGACGATGCCGTGCAAGTCGATTCCATCGAGCAACGTGGGCGTGGTGTTCGTGCCCCCCTTCGGGATCGAACGAAGCGGTGCCGACCGACTCTTCGCCACACTTGCCCAAGCGCTCGCCCATGCCGGCCACACGGTGGTACTTGTCGATCCGGTCGGCACCGGTGACAGCTCGGACATCGACCCGGCCGCCGAGCAGACCCCGACCGTGGTCGAGGCATACACCGAAGCAACCGCGGCGGCGCTCACCGCGCTCGGAAGCCGCGTCGGACCGCGCTTCGTCGTCGGGTTCAGATTTGGTGCCCTCGCCCTGTGCGCCACCGCAACAACGCCAGGGAGCGCCGCATGGGCGGGCGCCGTGCTGTGGTCGCCGATTGCCAGTGGACGGGCCTATCGACGCGAACTACTGATGCTCGGATCGGCGACCTCGGCCGGGCTGGCGGAGGGTTGGAGCGCGCCGGGAGGCAACATCGTGAGCCCGCGCGACCTGGCCGCAGTGAACGACCTCGACCTCAACCGCCACGGCCCACCGGCCCCCTGCGTGTTGATCGTCAGCGCCGACACTCGCAGCTCCGGACTCAATGATGAGGTTCACCGCGCGTGGTCTGAGCATGCTCGGATCGATTCCCACGTCGACGAAGCCGTCGGCGCGGCTCACTTGGAAGACCCGGAACTCGGCGTGATCCCGGACGGTGCAGTTGCTGCGGTCGTGCAGTGGATCACCGCTGAAGGACAGCGCCACGAGCAACAAACCGCACCGGACCGCCGGACCGGATCGCCCGGCCTGACCAACGACCGACGCCTGCATGCTCGCGCCATGGAGGGTCCGAGATGGTCCGAGTTCCCGGTCTCCATGCGGATGGCCGACGGCACGCCGTTGGCCGCAGTCTCAACCCGACCGACCGAGCAGCCGCGAGCCGCGCTGGTCATGCTGTCAACGGGCACCAACCCCCACTTTGGGCCCGGGCGCTTCCACGTACGCATCGCCCGGCGTCTGGCCCTCGCGGGGTTCGCTACCGTGCGCGTGGATCGGCGCGGCACCACCGCCGACCCGGCGGTGGTCGATGCCTATGATCCGCGTCACATCGACGACGTGATCGCCATCCTTCGCCAGGCGCCGGCAGCGACCGGAGCAGACCAACTCGTGGTTGCGGGTACGTGTTCGGGGGCCTGGGCCGCATGGCACGCCGCGCTACACGGGTTCAACGGATGCTCGGTCGGCGAGGTCGTGTTGATCAACCAGATCATCTTTGGCGCTGACTCCTGGGATCTCACCGACGACTCGCCAGCGATTGCGGTGAAGACGAGGCAATCGTTGTCCGACGCGAAGCGGTGGCGAGCAATGCTGCGGGGCGAAATCAACGTGGCCCGATCAGCGCGTCGACTGGTTCGCTATGCGGGACTCTCAGCCAGAAACCGGTTGCACGGTTTTGATGGTCTGGCCAGCGACCTCGAACTGATCCGCCGCGGCGGCGTGCCAACGACATTCCTCTTCGACGACGAAGAAACCGGTCTCGTGTATCTCCGGATGCACGGCAACGGCCATCTGAACTCGCTGATCGAATCCGGTCAGGTTCGACTCCACACAGTCTCGGGAGCCGGACATGTGTTCTCGTCGCCGGCGTCGGTCGACTGGCTCAGCAGCCAGCTGACCGACGCGCTTGAACGTGCGGCACGCTAGCGACCGACGCTCACGGCGACGTTCGATTCGCGGACTCGCGACGAAAGGCTGGCCAAGATCTTCTTGGTGAGCCCAGGAATGGTGGACACCGCTTCGGCGAACGCCTTGTCATCCAGGACAAAGAACGTGGATTCCCCGAGCGTCGTCACTGTGGCCGACCGAGGCTGGTGATCGAGCGGGGCGAGTTCACCGAAGCACTCGCCGGCCGACAGCGTGGTGACCGCGTTCCCGTCGATCTCGACGGACACCGAGCCGCTCACGATAACGAAGCAGTCCGTTGAGGTCTCGCCCTGACGAACGACGACCGTACCCGCGGGGACCGTGACGTCGCGACCGAGGCGGACGAGCGCCTGGCGCTCCTTTTTGGAGCAGCTGGCAAAGAGCGGCACTTCAGCAAGCTGATCGGCTCGTGATGCCGCAGCGGAGTTGGTGGCGTTGAACAATGACATGTGGTGTTCCCCCAAGTTCGAGGGGCGGTGGGCACCGTCCCGGACGACTGAGGTCACCGTAGGACGAGACGTTCCATCCGACTAGGGCGAAGCGCCGTGTCATCAGGCACGAAGACCGTGTCCTGCGGCACGCTGCTCGACTTCTGTCACACGGGACCAGACCA
>JAYSTV010000420.1:0-2675 GCA_043719425.1 Acidimicrobiia bacterium
GTCGTCAGGTGGGCCACCCGGGGGCAGCAGGGATTGGTCAGACATGATGTTCTCGTTCGATCAGAAGCGAGTGGGGACGCCACCCGTCCGGAAGCGCAGACTCTCGGGAACTCAGCGGGCCGCGGCGAACCCGGCGTCGAGGTCAGCCAGGAGGTCGACGATCGACTCCAGTCCGATCGACAGACGGACCAAGCCGGGGGTCACCCCGGTGGCGGCCTGCTCGGCCGCGGTCAGCTGACTATGCGTGGTGGCCGCCGGCTGGATGACCAGCGAACGGAGATCGCCGACGTTGGCCAGGTGACTGAACAGGGAGAGCGCGTTGACGAACTTCTTGCCGGCGTCGATGCCGCCCTTCAACTCGAAGTTGATGATGGCGCCGGCGCCGTCCGGCAAGTACTTCTTTGCCTTGTCGTGCCACGGCGAGCTGGCCAGACCTGGATACCGGACGAGTTCGACGTCGGCGTGAGCTTCGAGATACTTGGCCACGGCGAGGGCGTTGGCACAGTGGCGATCCATACGTACACTTAGCGTCTCGGCCCCCTGCAGGAGGAGGAACGAGTTGAACGGCGCGATCGCCGCCCCGTAGTCACGCAAACCCTGAACCCGGGCCTTGATGATGTACGCCGGGGCACCGAGGGCCTCCCAGTACTTGAGGCCGTGGTAGCTCGGATCGGGCTCGGTCATCATCGGGAAACGACCCGATGCACCCCAGTCGAACTTGCCGCCGTCGACGATGATGCCGCCGATCGACGTGCCATGCCCGCCAATAAATTTGGTCAGCGAGTGGACCACGATGTCGGCGCCGTGCTCGAGCGGACGACACAGATACGGCGTGGCCAGGGTACCGTCGACGATGAGCGGTATACCGGCCTCATGGGCCACGTCGGCGACACCGCGAATATCGAGCACGTCGCCCTTCGGGTTCCCAATCAGCTCGCCGTAGAGCGCCTTGGTGTTCGGCTTGATCAGCTTGCGCCATGCCTCGAGGTCATCGGGATCGTCGACGAAATCGACCGTGACGCCGAGCTTCGGCAAGTTGTAGTGGAAGAGGTTGTAGGTGCCGCCGTAGAGGCTGGCGGAAGCGACGATGTGATCGCCGGCCTCGGCAATGTTCAAGATGGCGAGGGTCTCGGCGGCTTGCCCCGAGGCGAGGGCCAGTGCCGCCACGCCGCCTTCAAGTGAGGCGATGCGCTGTTCCAGTACGTCCTGGGTGGGGTTCATGATGCGGGTGTAAATGTTGCCGGCCTCGGTCAGGCCGAACAACGCAGCAGCGTGATCGGTGTCGCGAAAGGCATAGCTGGTGGTCTGGTAAATCGGCGTGGCGCGAGCACCGGTGGTGGGATCGGGGGCGGCTCCAGCGTGAATCTGGCGGGTCTCGAAACCAAAGGTCGACGGATCAAGGGGCATGGCGAAACTCCTGGGTGAGAAAGGCGAACGGTCGACGTGAGTGGTCACGGACCGCGAACGAACGGGTACAGCGGGAAAGGGGAAAAGCACGGCAGAGCGGCCACAAAGCCGACCGGGATTGGGTACTACGACGGCATTCGCACCGAAATCTTCCCTTTCATCGCACGGGCATTGGCACCTGGCGAAAGCTCGCTGGTTGCCGCGACGTCACTGGGCCCATTCCCTCAGTCGCTCTGGATGATGACCTTCAGTCAACAAAACGAAACCCGACCTGTCAAGTCGGTTTTTTCGGTATGCCTCGGCAACCTCGCCGTCGTATCAGCGACGTCCCGCTACCGTTCGGGCGTGCGAAATCCGTGGCTCGATCGGCGTCCACTTCACTACGCCCACCAGGGCGGCGCTCGGGAAGCCCCGTCATCGACGCTCCATGCGATGCGCCGGGCCGTCCACGAGCACGGTGCCCACGCCATCGAGCTTGATGTGCATCGCACGATCGATGGCCATCTCGTCGTGTGCCACGACACCACCGTGGACCGCACGACCGCCGCCCGCGGGCCAATCTACGAACTCACGCTGACCGAGTTGCGTCGGCTCGACCCGGCCTACTGGTGGGCTCCGGGCTACGACGCCCGAGATGATCTGGAGCCGGCGGCCTATCCGCTTCGGGGTCACTACCCTGGCGAGCCGTCACTGGGAATTGCCACCCTCGACGAAGTCCTGACCGAGTTCGCGTCGGTCTACTTGAACTTCGACATCAAAGAGACCGGTCCGGTCCGGTACGAAGCTCAGCTCGCTGATCGTCTGCGCGCCTATGGTCGATGCGACGATGTGATCGTGGCCTCGTTTCACGACGACGCGCTGCGTGCCTTCAGCGAGCACGCGCCCGAAATCCACGTTTCCCTCGGACCGACCGACACGTTCGCGTTCTACAACGCTGTCCACGATGGTGCGCCGATGCCGCAGTGGACCCCGTCGCAGGTCGCCCTGCAAGTTCCAGCCACGTTCGACGAAATCGACGTGGTCACCGCCGCGTTCGTCGACGGCGCCCACGCCGTCGGACTCGCCGTCCATGTCTGGACGATCGACGAGTCCGAGGAGATGCACCGGCTACTCGACCTCGGCGTCGATGGCGTAATGACCGATTGTCCGAGCACCTTGGCCGGCGTCCTGCGCTCGCGGTAAGTGGAGCTGGGTTAATCGCCCGTTGAGAAGAGCTGATCGACCGGTGCGAAGTCGTCGCGCAGAACCGGACTCGTACCGACCCACCG
>JAYSTV010000043.1:0-1808 GCA_043719425.1 Acidimicrobiia bacterium
CCCCCTACCGATGACGATTTCGGCTGATGTTCATGGCGCCAAGGACGACTCCCGCGCCGATCAGGCTCAGGCTGACGAGGAGCGACAGCATCAACCCGGACCATTCGACCGGGGAGAGATCCTGATCTCTATTCGCCGGAAGATTCATGAGGACGATCAACGCGCCGAGCATGAGTCCGCCGCCGACGACGAACTTCTTCCACGAAGAAGCTCTTTCGAGTTCGACAACAGGCTTCGCCGCGCGCCGCAAGGCGATCGCACTACCGAGCGAGGCGACGGCGACAATCGCGAAGACTATGGCGTACAGGCTGGCGCCGATCACGACTGCCATCACGGTGCCGCTGATGGCGAGAGCGAGACAGAGAATGAACGCATATGACGAGACGGGATTCTTCATGCGTGGCTCCATGTGTTGGGCGGGAATGCTGACGATCAGATCGCGGACTGTTCGTATCCAGCACCTCGGGGCGCCGAGTTCTTCGAGTTGCTGCGCAAAAACTGCGGAAAGGTCGGCACGGTATTCATCACGAAATGCCTTCGGATAGAGCACGGTCATCCGTTGGTACAGGGCGAGATGGATCGCTGCGCTCATGTCGCATTTCCTTCGAGTCCTCGTATCCCCCTGAACCTGACAACCAGGGAGCGAAGCCGATGGAGTTCGGCTCGGGCGACCACGTCGCCGTCGCTCGAGAGCCGGTAGGAACGACGACGCTCGCCGTCATCGGTGGCTCGTTCGCTGGTGGTCTCGGTGATCAGGCCATCCGTGAGCAGACGATTGAGCGTGCCATACAGGGTTCCGGGCCCCATCCGCACTGCTCCGTCGCTCTGTTCATCCACGAGTTGCATGAGCGCGTACCCGTGGTTCTCGCCGCCGAGCAGCGCGAGAAGCAGATAGAGCGACGCTGCTGGTAGCGGCTTCTGACGATTGGACACACTCGAAGCCTGATGTATCGAAAGCCGATAGTCAAGCGCTCCGTGCGCGCCAGCGGATGACGTCAACTTCGAGAACACTGGTGCAGTGCCTGCCTACATGATCGTGACCGCCAAAATCCATGATCGGGAGGCCTTCATCACGGGCTACGGCGCCGCCGCGGCCGCGCTCGTGCAACAGTTCGGCGGACGATACGTGTTGCTCGGGCCTGGCGCCGAACTTCTCGAAGGCAACTTTGGCGATGGCGCGTCGATGGTGATCTCCGAGTGGCCCGACAAGGCGGCGGCACGGGTGTTCTGGGACTCACCGGAGTATGCCAAGGTGAAGAAGCTCCGCGAGGGAGCCGCTGAGGTTCAGGTTGTGTTGATCGAAGCCCCGACCATCAACGGCTAAGCGCGCGTAGTACGTGGCGTTCGGTGACTAGGCCCGAGACGACGCCGTTCCGTAGTGCTTGTCGAGCCAAAGTTTGACGTCGCTGTTGGCGCAGGCCGGCGATGCGTGCGGATGCACTCCCTCGGTTCCTTTCGCTTCACCAAGGTACGCCGTCCATCCGTAGGTATTTGACGTATGCGGCCAAATGGGAACGTGCCATCAGGTCGATCACACTTCGCCAACCGTTGGCCGATAGGTCGCGTGCCTTGGTCGGAAATTGACCTCCTGCGTTGTTCACCACGATGTCGATCTCGGCATGACGCTCCGCGAACTGCAGTACCTGATCAACGTCGCGAATGTTCACGACGACCCCGACCTCCGGACCACCTGAGGGTTGTTCTGCTCGAATGATCATCTCATCCGTGACTGGCTCGCTGGTCCCGACGCGCTGCTCCGGCGAGCGATATCGCGATCGTCCATAGCGACGATGAACCTTTGGTATGCG
>JAYSTV010000421.1:0-6460 GCA_043719425.1 Acidimicrobiia bacterium
CCGGCCATCTCGAACTGTTTGAGCGCCTCCTGTCCGATCACGGTCTGATGAAGCAACACATGGTTGAGAACGGAGCCGAGGGCGTAGCGCACCGAGTCACCACCCATGGCGGCGACCTCGACCGCCTCGGAGATGGCGATACCCAGTGAACCCGGCGTGTCGGGCGTGGCCGCCAAGATTCGACGGCCGGTGTTGGTCACCGTGGAGGGTGATGGATGCACGGTGGCGCCGAACGTCTCCATCATCAATCGGCGGTAGGGCTTGGCGTCATAGGAAGCCCGGACCTGCCAGACCTCGCACTCCAAATCGAACTGCGCGCACGCGAAGGCCAACGCCGTTCCCCACTGCCCGGCCCCGGTTTCCGTCGTGAGCTTCTTCACGCCGGCCTTGGCGTTGTAATAGGCCTGGGGTACCGCCGTGTTGGGCTTGTGCGAGCCTGCGGGCGACGTTCCCTCGTACTTGTAATAGAGGTGAGCCGGCGTACCGAGGGCCTTCTCGAGTCGGTGGGCTCGGTACAGGGGTGTCGGGCGCCACAGTTTGTACACGTCGCGGACCGGGTCGGGGATCTCGATGGCGGCGTCCATCGACACCTCCTGCATGATCAGGTCCATCGGGAACAGCGGGGCGAAATCGTCGGGACCGGCCGGCTGCAGCGTCCCAGGATGCAGCGCTGGCGGGGGAATGCTCGGGAGGAGCGGCATCAGGTTGAGCCACGCACGCGGGATGTCGGTCTCCGGGAGCAGGAACTTGGTGGTGGACATGGTGCCTCCGCGACGGTTGAGGTGTGGACGATCTAGTCCGAACGTAGCCGCCTCGGTGGCATATCCACCTGATCCGTTGGGCCGACGATGGCCCTGGTCGTTGGTAGCGTCGGACCCGTTCGTTTCTGAGAGGGTGAGTCCTACGGCTGAGCACTTTGATCTGGTCGTTATCGGTGGTGGCCCCGGTGGCTACGCCGCCGCGTTGTATGGATCGGCGGCGGGCCTGAGTGTCGCCGTCGTTGAGCGTGACAAGGTCGGGGGAACGTGTCTTCACCGAGGCTGCGTCCCGGCCAAAGAGTTCCTGGAAACGGCGGCGGTCTTCCGCACCGTCTCGCATGCTTCCAAGTTCGGGATCATGTCGAGCGCGCCCACGGTCGACTTCAAGACCAGTCAGGCTCGCAAGCAGACGATCGTGGACAACCTTTGGAAGGGCCTCTCGGGCCTGATGAAGAAGAAGAAAATCACGATCATCAACGGCACCGGCACACTGCATCCGCACAATCACGTGAAGGTGTCCGACGGGACCGAACTGACCGGTGCCAATGTGATTCTCGCCGCCGGTTCGGTGCCTCGGGTCATCCCCGGATTCGAGCCCGATGGTCGTCTGATCTACACGAGCGACGAATTCCTCGACCTCGACATGATGCCCGGGTCTGCGGTCGTCATCGGAGCTGGCGCCATTGGCTGTGAGTTTGCGTCGACGATGAGTGACCTCGGAACCAAGGTCACGATCCTTGAGGCAATGCCGAAGATGCTTCCGGGCTGCGACGTCGACGTGGTCGACGTGGTCGCCAAATCGTTCAAGAAGCGCGGAATCGATGTTCGCCTCGGCGTTGGCGTCACGGGCCACACCCCGTCAGCCGATGGCTTTACGACCACCGTGCATTTCGGTGACGGTGAGTCCATCACGGTCGACGCCGTCGTCGTCTCTGTTGGTCGTCGGCCACGAAGTGAGGAGCTGTTGGCTGAGGCCACCGGAGTCACCGTCAACGAGCGTGGCTTCGTCGAAGTCGACGGCTACATGCGGACCACCGCCCCGAACGTCTACGCCGTTGGCGACCTCGTGCCCACCGCGCAGCTCGCCCACATCGGCTACGCCGAGGCCATCCTCGCGGTCAAGACGATTCTCGGCGAGTCCGCCGTGCCAATCGAATACTCCCGAGTGCCGTGGTGCATCTACTGTCACCCCGAGGTTGCCTTTGCGGGCCTCTCCGAGGAGCAAGCGGTCGCCGCGGGCTTCGATGTCGTCATTGCGAAGGAACGGTTCATCGGCAACAGCCGGGCGCAGATCCTCGGTGAGACCGATGGTCTCGTGAAGGTCATTGCCAAGAAGAACGCCGACGGAACGCCGGGCCAAATCCTCGGTGTCCACATGGCCGGTCCGTGGGTAACTGAGCAACTCGGGCAGGCGTATCTGGCGGTGAACTGGGAGGCAACGGTCGACGATGTCGCCGCCTTCATCCAGCCCCATCCGTCGCTGTCGGAGACCTTCGGCGAAGCGTTCCTCCACCTTCTCGGTCGCCCTCTCAACGGTTGATCCGCCGAGCGTTTTTCCGCCTCTCCTCCTATCTTCGTTCTCTCCTCGAAAGCCCCGCCATGTCAGACGTAACGATGCCCCAGCTCGGTGAAACCGTCACCGAGGGAACGATTACCAAGTGGTTCAAGAAGGTCGGCGATCGCGTCGAGCAGGACGAATTGCTCTTTGAGGTGTCGACCGACAAGGTCGACTCCGAAGTGTCGTCGCCGGCGGCCGGGTTCCTGGCGGAGATTCGCATTGCCGAGGGTGACACCGTTGATGTCGGCACCGTGCTGGCCGTGATTTCGTCTGACGCCGGCGCGGTTGCGGCTGCCCCTGCGCCGACCGCGGCGCCTGCCCCGACGGCGGTCCCCGTGGCCGAGGCCCCTGCGCCTGCTCCGGCGGAGGTCCCGGTTGTCGAGGCATCGGTGGCGACCGCACCACCACCCCCCGTTGCTCCCGCTCCGGTGGCACCCGCAGCGGCCCCTGCTCCTGCTGCGGTTTCGGCTGAGGGTATGGACAAGGTTCTCTCGCCCGTTGTTCGGAAGCTGATCAACGAAAACGGCATCGACCCGGCCACCATCGCCGGGACGGGCGCCGGTGGACGGATCACCCGTGAAGATGTTCTCGACGCCATCGACGCACGAGTGGCGAGCGGACAAAGCGCAAGCGCCGCGCCGTCCTTTGTCGAGGCCACCGTGGTCGCTCCGGCTCCTGCCCCCGTGGCGACCGCGCCGGCGGCGCCGTCTCCTCCCGTTGCTCCGATGCCGGCCGTATCGGCGCCCGTCCCCGCCGTTGCGGCCGCCCCACCGGCCTCTGTCCCCGCCGTGGCCGCGCGTGTCGGTGCTCGCGATGAGCTGGTGGCGTTCAACAACATTCGCCGTCGTACCGGCGAGCACATGGTCATGTCGTTGGCCACGTCGCCGCATGCGTTCATCGCCATCGAGATCGACTTCTCGGCAATCGACAAGCTCCGCAACGCCAAGAAAGATGCCTTCAAGGCCGATGAGGGCTTCTCGCTCACGTACCTGCCGTTTATCGCCCGTGCCGTGGTCGATGCCATGCGGGTGTATCCGCATGTAAATGCGTCGGTCGCCGGTGACTCACTGGTGGTGCACCACACCGTGAACTTGGGCATCGCCGTGGATCTCGACTTCAACGGTCTCATGGTGCCGATCGTGCGTGATGCCGATGGCAAGCGCATGCGTGCCATCGCCCGCGACATCGCCGACCTGGCCAACCGTGCACGTTCGAAGAAGCTCACCCCCGACGACATCTCGGGTGGCACGTTCACCATCTCCAATGCCGGTGCCTACGGCGTCGACCTCATGCAGTCGATCATCAACCAGCCGCAGGTCGGCATCCTGAGCGTCACCAGCGTTAAGAAGAAGCCGGTCGTCGTGGAGCATCCGTCGGGCGAAGAAACCATTGCTATTCGACCGATGGGCATGATCGGACTGTCGTGGGATCACCGGGCCTTCGACGGTGCGTACTCGGCGAGCTTCCTCCACGAAGTGAAGAAGAACCTCGAGACCCGCGACTGGGGCTCCGAGCTCTGAGCGGCTCGGTGAGCGACGTCCGATGCTGAACGTTCGCTGGCTCGGCCGCGTCGCCTATGACGAAGCGTTGGATCTTCAGCGCGCGTTGTTTCGCGGCACGGCGGATCACCTTCTCTTGCTCGAACACCCGCCCACGTACACCCTTGGTGTTCGCGCCGACCGAGCCAACATGCTCGTCGACCCAGCCCTAGTTGGGGCGTCGCTCATCACGGCTGACCGCGGGGGCGACGTCACGTATCACGGTCCCGGTCAGTTGGTCGGCTACCCGATCCTCAACGTGGCCGGTCGGCGCGGCGGAGCCATGGCCGACACCGTCGCCTACGTCACCGCAGTCGAGCAGTTGGTCATCGACACGTGCGCGTTTTTGGGACTCGCCGACGTCGGTCGCCTGCGGGGCAAGAACGGGGTCTGGGTCGGGCCCACGTCGTCCACGCCACGCAAGATCGCCGCGGTCGGGGTCCGGCTCAGCCGCGGCCGATCGATGCACGGGTTCTCCCTCAACGTTGACCGCGATGTTCTCTCGATGTTCGAGCACATTGTGCCGTGTGGCATCACTGATCTTGGTGTCACCTCGCTCGCCGCCGAAGGCATCTCGGTGCCGATGCAGCAGGTGGTCGATGCCGTGGTGTCATGTGCGGCGTCGTCGGGTTTTGGAGCTCATGGCGTTGATCGAAGCGATGTGGTGTGGCGCGAGCGTCCCGAGGACCTCGCCCCGTTCTCGCTCGGCGCCGGGCCCGGGACCAAGGCTGTTGGTCGACTGGAACAGGCCGGGGTCGATACCTCACGCGCGCTCACGATCTCGGAGCGCAAGCCCGATTGGTTGCGGATCAAGGCCAACATGGGGCCGGAGTATCGGATGCTCAAAAAGACCGTGGCCGAGCTCTCGTTGGTCACGGTCTGCGAAGAAGCGGGTTGTCCCAACATCTTTGATTGTTGGAATGCCGGTACTGCGACCTTCATGGTGTTGGGTGAACGTTGTACGCGCGCTTGTGGTTTTTGTCTCGTGGACACCAGCAAACCTTTGGCTCCGGATAGTGGTGAACCGGCACGCGTGGCCAAGGCCGTTGAGCGCATGAAGCTTCGTCACGCCGTGCTCACCATGGTCGCCCGCGATGATCTTCCGGATGGGGGAGCGGCCCACGTGGCTGCCTGCGTGGCCGCCATCCGCGCTCGCGTGGAGGGTGTTCGGGTTGAGGTGTTGATCTCGGACCTCAAGGGGTCCTGCGCCTCGTTTGCGTCCATCGTGGCGGCTCGGCCCGACGTGATGAACCACAATCTCGAAACGGTGGCTCGGCTGCAGCGCGCGGTGCGGCCGAGTGCCGGCTATGCCCGCTCGCTGTCGATGCTGGCCCGCTCCTCGGCGGCCGGCCTGGTTACCAAGTCGGGGATCATGGTCGGGCTCGGAGAAACGGCCGACGAAGTGCGCCAAGCCATGGTCGACCTTCGCTCCGTCGGCGTGTCGATCTTGACCATCGGTCAGTACCTTCGGCCCACGTCGACCCATCTACCGGTGGCTCGGTGGTGGACCCCAGCGGAGTTCGACGATCTACGCGCATATGGTCAGTCGCTGGGCTTCGCCCATGTGGAAGCCTCACCGCTCACCCGGTCGAGCTACCACGCGGCCAACGGCGCCGATGCCGTTGCCGCCGGGCCCGTTCCGGTGACCCTCAGCCGCCGCCCTACTTGATGGTGAGTTCGCCACTCGCGTAGCTGTTGGCGCTCGCACCGGGTAGCACTGTGATCGTGTGACGACCTGACGATGGAAGGCGGAAGCTGCCGACCGCTCCGGCTTGTTGCTCCGCAAGGCTGACTTCCGGAACTCATTCCGCGCAGTACCTTGAGCCATGCGCCTCTCCCAGGATCTCGACGCTCTCCATCCCGACACGATGCCGTTTCTCTCTGAGTTTCTGGTGGGGCTGGTGACCACAACTCGGCCGGACGGATCGCTGCATGTGGCTGCGGTCGGTTTCACCTATGACCCCGACACTCGCACTGCGTGGTCGATCGGTCCTCAGGCCAGCGTCAAGGTTCGCAACATCCGGGCCGGTAGTCGCGCCGTGTTCAGCCAGGTCGAAGGCAGCCGGTGGCTCAGCCTCGAAGGACCGGCGCGCATCGTGGATGACCCGGCTGGCATCGCCGAAGCCCATCGTCGCTACCGCGTTCGCTATCCCGGCCATGGATCACCCGATCCAGACCGCGTGGGCATCGCCGTCGACGTGCAACGCCTCATCGGCATCCCCATGCGCCGCCCCGGGACGTAGCCCCCGCACCCGCAGCCAAGTGTGGACTGTGCGGCGGAGTGTGGACGCCTAGCCGCACGGCCTGATGTCCACAGACTTCCGCACAGTCCACACTTGGGCCGGGCGCAGGTCAGCGCGCATGCTAAGTCGTGAGCGACTCGGCGATTTGCCAGGGTCGGCCGTCGAGGAGATCGGTGTTGCGGGAGAGCACTTTGTTGGCCGCGTTCATTGGCTGCAGAACCATCGTGGTGACTCCGGGGCCCATCGGTGCCACGGTCATGTCCGGCACATTGATCGACCCGTCGAACAGACGCTCGCGGCCGTCGGCCCACAGCGTCATGCCGCCCGGTATCGAGGTCAGCATGCCGGCCGCGAACCCGGGAG
>JAYSTV010000422.1:0-6439 GCA_043719425.1 Acidimicrobiia bacterium
GCGATCCGCAGCCGTTTCTTCGGTCCTGAGGCGACCTTATAGAGGCCAATCCAGCAGGATCAGGCGAACCCATGTTCGAGTATTTGCGCCTATCCGCGCTCCGTTAGTGTCGACAACCTACGGTGTCTCGCACCGCGGCCGCCTCAGTGGTCACCCCGTATCCCTCCCCCTTCCCACTTCCCCGAGGGTTGTCTTTTATGAGCCGGATTGAACACGTTGTTGGCCGTCAAGTTCTTGACAGTCGCGGAAATCCGACCGTTGAGGTCGAAGTCGTTCTTGAGTCGGGCGCACGCGGGCGAGCCATCGTTCCGTCGGGCGCCTCGACCGGTGAGCACGAAGCGGTCGAGTTGCGCGACGGTGGCTCGGCGTACCTGGGCAAAGGGGTGTTGCAGGCTGTCGCCGCGGTGAACGGCGAGATTGCTGACCTGCTCGAAGGTCACGACGGCCTCGATCAGCGCATCATCGACGCGGCGATGATCGAACTCGACGGCACGCCGAACAAAGCGCGTCTTGGGGCGAACGCCATTCTGGGCGCGTCGCTTGCGGTAGCCAAGGCGGCCGCCGACGAAATCGATCTGCCGCTCTACCGCGCCATTGGCGGACCCAACGCCCACGTGCTTCCCGTGCCGATGCTCAATGTGGTCAACGGCGGTGCCCACGCCGACAACACGATCGATATGCAGGAATTCATGGTCATGCCGGTCGGCGCCGCCTCGTTCTCCGAGGCGCTTCGATGGGGCGTGGAGACCTACCACACGCTCAAGAAACTGCTCCACGACCGCGGCCTGTCGACCGCCGTTGGCGATGAGGGTGGCTTCGCCCCGAACCTGGCCACCAACGAAGACGCCATCAAGTTGCTCGTCGAAGCGATTGAGCGGGCCGGGTACACGCCCGGCGAGCAGATCGCCATCGCCCTCGACCCGGCCATGAGTGAGCTCTTCAAAGAGGGTAGGTACCACCTAGCCGGTGAGGGCCGATCGCTCACTCCGGTGGAGCTGTCGGACTACTGGACCGAGCTGGCGGGAAAGTATCCGATCGTGTCGATCGAAGACGGCATGGCCGAAGACGACTGGGATGGCTGGGCGGCGATGACCCGGTCGCTCGGCGGTCGCATCCAACTCGTGGGCGACGATCTCTTCGTTACCAACTCCGAGCGCCTGCAGATGGGAATCGACCGCAAGGTGGCGAACTCGATCCTCGTGAAGGTGAACCAGATCGGCTCGCTCACCGAGACCCTCGACGCGGTATCTCTGGCCACTCGCAACGCGTACTCGGCGGTGATGTCGCACCGATCCGGTGAGACGGAAGACTCGACCATTGCCGACCTCGCTGTCGCGACGAACTGTGGCCAGATCAAAACCGGAGCACCCGCCCGGTCCGATCGGGTGGCCAAGTACAACCAGTTATTGCGCATCGAAGAACAGCTTGGTGAGTCGGCCCGGTTCTGGGGTCGTGACGCCCTGGCCCCACGTGCCGCGATGCGCAGCGTCTGAGGCTGGGTTCGATGAATCTCCTGCGTTCCCGCTCGATTCGAATCGCCGCCGTCGTGGCGACCGTCCCGCTGTTTCTCGTGGCGCTCGTCGTCCTCGGGGTTCTGCCCGTACGTGCCTACGCCACCCAGCGGTCCGACCTTCGTGCCTCAGCGGCGCGTCTCGATCTCGTGACGCAAAAAAATATTGAGCTTCGTGAGCGAGTGCGGTTGCTGCGGACCGATGCCGAGATCAAGCGGATCGCCCGCGAGCAATATGCCATGGTCGCGCCCGGCGAGAAGCTGCTGGTGATTCCCGGGCTTAGCGATGGTGGCCGCACGGTCGATCAAGCGTCGAGTGCGACAGCTGATCGGGTTCCGGCTCCGTCGGTCGAGCCGAACGACTCGTCGATCTGGCGGGTCGTGACCGACCTGCTGCGCGTTCTTCGCCCCGTCTGAGCACCCACATCGGCTCGGGGTCGACCTCGCTCCATTGTGACCGGAGACACAACGCCGTCGAGCGGTGCTAGAACGAACGTTGTCTTCGTTTCTACGACCACTCAGGGGTCCCCTCGTGAACGTTTCCATCACCGTCAACGGCAAAGTGCACAGCCACGACGTGGAGCCCAGGACGCTCCTCGTTCACTACATCCGGGAGAACTGCGCGCTTACCGGTACCAATATCGGCTGTGACACCTCGTCGTGCGGCGCGTGCACGATTCACCTCGACGGTGAAGCCGTCAAGTCATGCACGATCTTGGCCGTGCAGGCCGACGGCGGCACCGTGGGCACCATCGAAGGGCTCGCCGTCGACGGCGTCATGCATCCCATGCAGGAGTCTTTCCGGGAGAACCACGGACTGCAATGCGGCTACTGCACGCCGGGCATGGTCATGGCGGCCATCTCCCTGCTCGACGAAATCCCGAACCCGTCGGAGCAAGACGTTCGTCTCGGTCTTGAAGGCAACCTGTGCCGCTGCACCGGGTATCACAACATCGTCAAAGCCGTCCTGGCCGTGGCCGAGAAGGCCAACGCGTAACCAGCGTTTCTCTGGTCGACCGCGTTGGTTGACCTCCAAAACATTTTCGCCTCTCCACGTACTGAACCGAGGGAACTGTCATGACTGACCTGCTCGCCCACGACGACGTTCTTGCCCCCGACGCGCCCTTCCACGGGCTCGTCGGCCAACCACTGCGCCGTAAAGAAGACCCGAAACTCTTGACCGGTGAAGGCAAGTTCACCGACGATCTAGTGATCCCCGGCGCCCTGTACATGGCGGTGCTTCGTAGCCCGTTTGCCCATGGGCGGATCCGGTCAATCGACACCTCGGCGGCGGCCGCCATGCCGGGCGTGCGGGCCGTCTTCACCGGCGCGGATCTGGTCGGCGAGTGGGCCGCCGCCATGCCGTGCGCGTGGCCGGTCACGGCGGACATGAAGAACCCCGAGCACTATCCGCTCGCCGTCTCCAAAGTCAGCTACGTCGGCGACGGCGTGGCCGTGGTGTTGGCCGAAACATCGCGCCAAGCCGAAGACGCGCTGGCTGGGATTGTCGCCGACTACGAGCCGCTGGCCGCCGTCATTGGGCTCGAAGATGCTTTGGCCGGCAAGACGATCATCCATGAAGCCATCGGCACCAACGTGTCCTACGTGTGGGACCTCACGCCCAACGAGGAGGGAGTAGAAGCGGCGTTCGCGGCGGCCGTTCACACCGTGAAGGAGCGCTACGTCCAGCAACGACTCATCCCGGGCTTTATGGAACCCCGCGCCGTGTGCGTGGTACCCCAGCCGTTCGGTGGCGAGTTCGTCGTGTACTCGGCCACCCAGATTCCCCACATCCTCAAGGTCATGCTCGGCCTCACGGTCGGCGTGCCGGAGCAGAAGCTTCGGGTCATCGCCCCGGCCGTCGGCGGCGGCTTCGGCGGCAAGCTCAACGTCTACGCCGAAGAGGTCCTGTGTCTGGCCCTTGCTCGCCGCATGCGCGTCCCCGTGCGCTGGACGGAAACGCGGTCTGAGAACACCCAGGCGACCGTGCACGGCCGCGGCCAGATCCAGGACATCGAGCTCGCCGCCGATGCCAACGGTAAGGTCACCGCCTGCCGAGTTCGTCTGCTCGCTGATATGGGCGCATACCTTCAGTTGGTCACGCCGGGCGTGCCGCTGCTCGGGTCGTTCCTCTACACCGGCGTCTACGACATACCGAACTTCTCGTTCTCGTGCACCGCGGTGTTCACCACGAAGACCCCGACCGACGCGTATCGCGGCGCCGGCCGTCCGGAGGCCACCTACGCCATCGAGCGGGCCATGGAAACGCTTGCCTACAAGCTCGGTATGGATCCGGCCGAACTCCGTCGCCGCAACTACATCCCGACCGAAGCATTCCCGTATCAGTCTGCGGGCGGGCTCATCTTCGACAGCGGCAACTATGCGCCCGCACTCGAAAAGGCGCTCGGGCATGCTGGCTACGAAGCTCTGCGCGCTGATCAATCCACCCGGCGCGCGGCAGGCTCCAAGATCCATCTGGGCGTCGGCATCTCGTCGTACTTCGAGATGTGCGGACTCGCCCCGTCACGCGCGTTGGCGGGCCTGAACTACGGCGCCGGCGGCTGGGAGGCGGCCACCATTCGGGTGCTCCCCACCTGCAAGGTCCAGGTGATCACGGGGGCCACCCCGCATGGGCAGGGCCACGAAACGGCGTGGAGTCAGATCGTGGCCGACAAGTTGGGCATCTCGCCCGATGACATCGAGGTGCTCCACTCCGACACCGCCATCTCGCCGCTCGGCCTCGACACCTATGGTTCGCGCTCACTGGCCGTCGGTGGCACCGCCATCTGGATGGCGACTGACAAGGTGATCGCCAAGGCCAAGGCCATTGCTGCTCATCAACTCGAAGCGGCCGACGACGATGTCGAGTTCATCAATGGCACCTTCAGCGTGAAGGGTTCGCCCGATCGGGCGTTGCCTCTCGCGGCGATCGCTTTTGGGGCTTTCACCGCCCACAACCTGCCCGATGGTATGGAGCCAAACCTTGAGGCGCACACCTCGTTCGATCCGCCGAACTTCGTGTTTCCCTTCGGCACCCACATCGCCGTGGTCGAGGTCGACGAAGAGACGGGGCGCGTCGAACTCCTCAAATACGTTGCCGTCGACGATTGCGGCAACCAGATCAACCCGCTCATCGTGCAGGGTCAGCTGCACGGCGGCATCGTGCAAGGCATCGCTCAGGCGCTGTTCGAAGAGGCGGTCTACGACGACAATGGCAACCTGCTCACGTCGACGTTTGCCGACTATCTGATTCCGTCGGCCGCCGAGTTCCCGATGATCACCCTTGATCACACCGTCACGCCGTCACCCACGAATCCCATGGGGGTCAAGGGCGTTGGTGAGGCCGGCACGATCGGTTCGGCGCCGGCCGTGATTAACGCCATCGTCGACGCGCTGCATGTGCCGTTCGGCATTCTTGATATGCCGATGCCGGCGTCACCCAATACCGTCTGGAAGGCCATTCAGGCCGCCCGGGCGTGAGTCCATTTCATATGTCTACGTACTTTTGTAACTCGATCGCCTCATCAACCTTCAGGAGCTTCCGATGATCCCCGCCGCCTTTGACTATGTCCGTGTCGACTCGGCCGACGCCGCCGTCGCCGCACTCGTCGAGCACGGCGAGGATGCCAAGATCCTCGCCGGTGGCCACTCGTTGGTGCCGCTGCTCAAACTTCGCCTCGCCTCGCCATCGGTCTTGGTCGACGTTGGACGGGTCAAGGACCTGAGCTTCATTCGTGATGCCGGCGATCACATCGCCATCGGCGCGCTGACCCGTCATCGTGACGTGGAGACGTCAACGGTGTTGGCGCAGCACGTGGCCCTGCTACCGCTCGTGGCTCGTGAAGTTGGCGACCCTCAGGTTCGTCATCGCGGCACCATCGGCGGCTCCGTGGCCCACGCGGATCCGGCGTCGGATCTCCCCGGGGCCATGGTTGCCCTCAACGCCACCCTCGTCGCTCGTGGTCCGAAGGGCGAGCGGACGATCGCCGCCGCCGACTTCTTCCAGGGCTTCCTCACCACGGCTCTCGGGGCCGACGAACTCCTCACCGAGATCCGGGTGCCGAAAATCACCGGGGCCAAGGCGAACTACCAGAAGTTCAACCGCCGAGCCCAGGACTGGGCCATCGTCGGGGTCGCCGCCTGGAAGCTCAACGGCTCCTGCGGGGTCGGGCTCGTCAATATGGGTTCGGCCCCAGTCAAGGCCGGTTCGGTCGAAGCGGCCGTGAACAGCGGCGCCTCGGCCGCCGATGCCGCCGCCACCGCGGCCGATGGCACCGAGCCGCCGGCCGACCTCAACGCCTCCGTCGAGTACCGCCAGCACCTGGCCCGCGTCCTGACGAAGCGCGCCCTCGAGGCCTGCGGCGCCTAGCGCACCCGGCCTCGACCTTCAGCCGCCCACCGGCGGCGCCGACAAAGTGATTTGGCGTTTGTGGCCGACCGGGGGGTCGGCCACATTCGCCCCACTGGCCGGGGGCGAGCCCGGCCGGCCGGGGGCGTGACCGTTGGATGGTTGGCGACGCGTTGTCGAGTTGGCGACGTCGTTTCAACGGCAACGTGTCGCCATTGATCCAACGGTTCCCATACCGTCAGCGGATGAGACGAGCCGAGTCGCCGGTCCAGTCCACGGTGACGCCGCGTGGACCAGTCCACGGCGATGAACGATGAGACAGAAGCGATCGGACGCGCCAGAGTTCGTCGACCACCCGGTCCGGCTCCGTGAAAAGTCGCCGGGCGTGGATACGGTGAATGTGAAAGCCGACCATCAGTTCGTTCTGCCGACGGTCGTCACGGTCGACCTTCTGATCTCCTTCGTGACCGATCCGTCCGTCGACCTCCACGAGGAGGCCGAGTTCGAATTCACCGCCATCGGGAAAGTACGTGGCCACATGGCGTCCCCTTTTGGTCGTGACAACCACCGTCGGCTGGCGG
>JAYSTV010000423.1:0-6435 GCA_043719425.1 Acidimicrobiia bacterium
GCGGTAAAGCTGGCCATTGCGCCAGATTCGGTGATTCCCTCTTCGAGGATCTGTCCGGACTGAATCTCGCGGTACGACAAGGCCATACTCGAATCAACCGGATCATATTTCTGGCCAAAAGCGGCGTAGATGCCGACTTCTTTGAAAAGACCATCCATGCCGAAGGTCCGCGCTTCGTCAGGAATGATCGGCACCACTCGTTGCCCGATCTCGGCGTCACGGAGCATCGAACGCAGCATGCGGGTGAAGACCATCGTGGTCGACACTGCGACCTTGCCGGAGCCGCCGTCGAACTCGTTGAACGTGGCACTGTCGGCGGTAGGGGTGATCATCGGCTTGGACCGGTTTACTCGCTTCGGGATCGAGCCGCCCAAGGCGCGGCGGCGCATCATGAGGTACTCGTGCTCGGGGGAACCATCGGGGAAACGAACGAAGGGCGGCTCGCCGTCTTCGATGTCGCTGTCCGCGATGAGGTCTTCGAGATGCAGGCGCTCGCGGACCTCGAACAGGTTCTCGCGGTCGAGCTTCTTGATCTGGTGGGTGGAGTTTCGGCCCTCCACGTCGGCGCCCAGGGTCCATCCTTTGATGGTGTGGGCGAGGATGACCGTCGGCTGGCCCTTGTGCTCGGTGGCGGCCTTGTAGGCGGCGTAGAGCTTGCGGTAGTCGTGTCCGCCGCGTGGAAGGTTGCGGAGGTCTTCGTCGGACAGATGTTCAACCATCTTGCGAAGACGTGGGTCGGGGCCGAAGAAGTTCTCGCGGATGTAGGCGCCGGTTTCGACGGAATACTTCTGGAACTCACCATCGACGGTCGAGTTCATCTTGTTGAGCAGGACACCGTCTTTGTCCTTGGCGATGAGCTCATCCCACTTGCCGCCCCAGATGACCTTGATCACGTTCCAGCCGGCACCGCGGAACACCGTCTCGAGTTCCTGGATGATCTTGCCGTTGCCGCGCACGGGTCCGTCGAGGCGCTGCAGGTTGCAGTTCACCACGAAGATCAAATTGTCGAGACCTTCGCGTCCGGCGAGCGACAAGGCGCCGAGCGATTCGGGCTCGTCGGTCTCGCCGTCGCCAAGGAACGCCCATACCCGGCTATTGCTGGTATCGGCCATGCGGCGATTCAAGAGATAGCGGTTGAAGCGGGCCTGATAGATCGAGTTGATCGGGCCGAGACCCATGGAGACGGTCGGGAACTCCCAGAAGTCCGACATGAGGCGTGGGTGCGGATAGCTCGACAGGCCGGTGCCATTGATCTCGGTCCGGAAGTTGTCGAGATGGGTCTCGGTGAGGCGACCCTCCATGAAGGCGCGGGCGTAGATACCTGGGGCGGCGTGGCCCTGGAAGTAGATCTGGTCGCCAGAGCCGCCATCGTCTTTGCCGCGGAAGAAATGGTTGAAGCCGACTTCGATCAGCGAGGCCGAGGAGGCGTAGGTGGCGAGGTGGCCGCCGATGCCCTCGGAGCGATGGTTGGCCCGAACGACCATGGCCATAGCGTTCCAGCGGATCACCGCACGGATGCGCCGTTCCATCGATTCGTCGCCTGGGAACCATGGCTCCTGGTCGGTAGCAATCGAGTTGATATACGGGCTCGAGACGAGCGACGGCAGACCGATCTGGAGCTCGCGCGCCCGGCCCAGCAGCCGGTTCATGAGGACCTGAGCGCGAGCCTTTCCGTGGGCCGAGACGATGGCATCGAGCGAGTCGAGCCACTCCTGGGTTTCGGTGGGGTCAACGTCGGGAAGCTGTCGGGCGAAGCCATCGAAGATCACCCTCCCAGTCTTTCATCGCTGGGGCCGATGGGGGAACGGTTCTGGTGTTGCGAGCAGTGAAGCGAAGCGGAGCAGCGCAGAGTCAGTAGTTGTTGATGGCTGGGGGGAGAGGAGCGAGGGCGCCGGCGGTCCCGACGGTGCGCCGGAACGCATCGGCCCACTCGCCGTCGTCGTACATTTGCTGGAGGGCAAGGTTGACGAACGACCGGAGCGTGTCGTCACCTTTGGGAATCCCGACGCCGTAGGGCTCGGTCCGGAACGGATTGCCAGTAAGGGAAAAGCGACGGTCTTTTTGGGCGAGGCCGAGGAGGATCACGTCGTCGGTCGTCATGGCATCGACGTTGCCCGCTCGAAGTTCGTCGAAGCACTCGCTGTACTTGTCGCGAAGCACGCTGACGTCGGCTTTCGGTGCTGCGGTCTGCAGGTTCAGCAACGAGGTGGAGCCCCGGACGGAACACACCTTGCGGCCGTTGACGTCGTCGATGCCGGTGATCTCGCCGCTCTCGACGCGTTCGCGTTTCGTCAGCACGTCCTGTCCGGCGATGTAATAGGGCCCGGCGAAGTCGACCAGCTGCTTTCGTGCGTCATTGATGGTGTAAGTCGACACCACCAGATCGACAGCGCCGCTTTGCAGCAACCGCTCGCGATCCTTCGACAAGGCCTCGACGAAGGTGATGCGAGCCTTCGGATTGGCGTCGGTCGGAAAGAGCCGCTTGGCGATACCGACAGCGATCTCGATATCGAATCCGCTCAGGTCACCAGTCGTGGGATCAGCGAGTCCAAAGAGGGGCACGTCCTTTTTGACGCCAATGGTGATGCGGCGAGACTGCTGAATCGTCGACAGACGAGAGACGGCCACAGACGGCACATCGGGCAGCGGGGCGGCCAAGGTCGACGTCGCCGTGTTGGAATCGCTCGAGCATGCGGCAATGATCGACAGAGAGGCGATCACCGCCACGACTCGGGCGGCACTCTGTCGCCAGCCGAAACCCCTCACGCCGACGAACCTAGCGGCCCGGACCGGCTTGCGCCCGGGCCCGGTGGCCCGTCGTGTGGATGGTTGGCGACAGCGTGGGTGGTTGGCGACGTCGTTTCGGCGGCAACCCGTCGCCAACCATCCAACCCTCCAACAGTCGTGGTTGTCCCAACAGTCGTGGCCGTCCTCCTTGGTCGTCGGCGGTCGTTTCGGTTCGTTAGAGGATCTTCGACAGGAAGTCTCGGGCCCGGTCGGACTTGGGGTTGTCGAAGAATTCCGCAGGTGTCGCGATCTCCACCAGGCGACCATCGTCCATGAAGACCACGCGGTGCGCGGCGGAGCGGGCGAATCCCATCTCGTGGGTGACGACGACCATGGTCATCCCCTGGGCGGCGAGTTCGAGCATCACGTCGAGCACCTCGTTGACCATCTCTGGATCAAGGGCGCTCGTCGGTTCGTCGAACAGCATGACCTTCGGGTCCATGGCCAGTGCTCTCGCGATGGCGGCTCGCTGCTGCTGTCCACCCGACAGCTCGGCGGGGTACCGGTTCGCCTTGTCGCCGATGCCAACGCGCTCCAGCAGTCCCATGGCCTTCGCCTTGGCGTCGGCAGCTGACAGGCCACGGACTTTGAGGGGGCCGAGCATCACGTTGTCAACGATCGTCTTGTGGGCAAACAGATTGAATGACTGAAAGACCATGCCAACATCGGCGCGCAGCGCAGCGAGGGCCTTGCCTTCTTCGGGCAAAGTGCGTCCATCGATCGTGATGACACCCTTTTGGAAACGCTCAAGCCGATTGATGCACCGGCATAGCGTCGACTTGCCTGAGCCCGAAGGTCCAATGACCACAACGACTTCGCCACTCCCCACGTGAAGGTTCACTTCCTTGAGGACGTGATGATCGCCGAACCACTTGTTGAGGTCGTCGATGACGATGAGGGGCTTGGCGAGATCAGGCATCGGAGTTCCTTGGAGCGACGTGGTCATCGGGCGGTTCATCGGGCTTGGCGCTTCTGCAGACGGTTGGCGGTCGACGTGAGGATGGCGACGACCGCGATGTACATGAACCCGGCAACGACGAATGACTGCAGGAAGTTGCTGCCAAACTCACCGACGATCTTGGCCCGTGAGAGCAGCTCGCTGTAGGTCACGAAGACCCCGAGCGACGTATCTTTCAACAGCGATGCAGCTTGGGTGAAAAGGTTCGGCAAGGCCCGCCGGAGGGCTTGGGGAAGGATGACCAGGCGCATGGCGCGCGGCTCAGTCAGTCCGATCGCCAGAGCCGCTTCACTCTGTCCCTTCGGAAGGCTGCGGATGCCGGAGCGGATCACTTCGGCAAATACCGTCGAGTAGTACAACGTCAGGCCCAACACCAGCGAAACGAAGGCGTACGTGGAGAGCGTCCAGCCTCGAAAGCCTGGCGTCTTCGGCAACTGGAAGAATGCGAACTTGATGAGCAGCACCAGCGCACAGGCGCGAAAGATCTCGGTGAAGAAGGTGGCTGGGATCCTCTTTCGCCTTGGCGAACTTCCGCGCCACATAGCGAGGAGGATGCCAAGTGAAACGGCCAGGAGGAGCCCCACGGCGGCGGCCTTCAGTGTCTGTCCGAGGCCGAGGAGGAGAAACTTCCAAATTGACCACTGTCGGAATGGGCGCCACAACTCAGGCGCAAACTGTCCCTTTATCTGAAACCTACGAATGATCCACAGCAGTCCCGCAATGAGGAGAACGGTAATTGCCACGGTCCCGATCAGCGCCCGGCGACGACCGCGAGGGCCGAGTTCCTCGGTGATCTGCAATTCACCAGCCCGAGACGGCTTGACGTCGAGCAGCCACGAAGAAAAGGAAGCCATGTCGGGGTCCTATCGCTTGACCGCAACGCGGTCGTCGAGCCATCCAGCGAGAGCGGCTGTTGTGAAGCCCAGGACGACAAAGGCCAGGAAGGAAAACACGAAGAACGGATACTGTTTCGCGGTCTCGTCGGAAAGGTCGCTGCCCGCCTTGACAACTTCCGCCACGCCGATCACTCCGGCAACCGCGACATTGCGGTAGTTGGCATTCAGAAGAACGGCGAGCGGACCGACGCTTGAACGAAGCGCCTGAGGAAGGATCACGTGCGTCAACGTTTGGCCAAACGTGAGGCCGATTGCTCGCGCCGCCTCGGCTTGGCCGTTGGACACAGCGTTGAATCCCGAGCGAAGCGCTTCGGAGATGTAGCCCCCGAGGTAGAGGCCGACGGCGACGAGCGCGCATTGAAAGTTTGTGAGAAGAGCTCCAAGTTTTGGTAGACCGTAGTAGGCCACGAACACCAGGAAGATCAGGGGCGAGTTGACCATGGCGGCGACGTAGCCGGCGCCGAGGACTCGTAGGGGTTTGATGGGGCTCACCCGGAAGACGGCAATCACGGTGCCGATCGCGAGCCCGATAAGGAACCCGCCGATGGTGAGTTGCAACGTGACACCGAGACCGCGCAGGAGGCGGGGGAGGTTGTCGAGAACGATCTGCACGGGGCTCCGTCAAGCAAAGGGATGGACGGACAATCCGGGCCGCGGTTTCCCGCGGCCCGGACCAGTCAGATCAGTAGCGCTCGACCTTGGGGGCGTCGGGGGTTTTCAGGCCGCCGGTGCCGATCGTCGACTCCACGGCCTTCTTCCAGGAGCCGTCCTTGAACGACTTCTCGATGATGTCGTTGAGGTAGTTACGGAACGCCGTGTCGCCCTTCTTGAGGCCAACGCCGTACTTTTCGACGGAGAACTGCTTGCCGACGAGGGTGAAGGCCGGGAACTTCTCGGCAAAGCCGGAGAGGAGGGTGTCGTCGGTCGAGACGGCATCGACACGGCCGTCCTTGAGAGCCTCGACACAGTTGGCCGTGGTCGGAAGGTCGAGCACCGAGGCACGCGGGGCGGCGGTTTTCAGGTTGGTGACCGACGTGGAACCCGTCTGTGCACATACCTTTTTGCCATTGAGGTCGGCAACGGTCTTGATCGAATCGGCATCGATCTTGTAGATCAGGAGGTCCTGTCCGGCGACGTAATACGGACCGGCGAAATCGACCTGCTGCTTGCGAGCGTCGGTGATGGAGAACGTCGACAGGATGATGTCGACCTTGGCGTCGGTAATGAACGGGATGCGGTTGGCCGAGATGGCTTCGACCCATTCCACCTTGCCCTTGTCGGAGCCGAAGATCTCCTTGGCGATGATCTTGCCCATCTCCACGTCGAAGCCCTGGACGTCGTTGGTCACGGGGTTCTTCAGGCCGATAAGGGGAACGTCCCACTTGGTGCCGATGACGATCTTGCCGCGCTTCTTGATGGCGTCAAGGGTTTCTCCGCCAGAGGCGGCGGGGGCCGGAGCGGCGGTCGAAGCCGGTGCTGCAGTGGATGCCGGAGCCGGGGCAATGGTGGTCGCGACCGGCTTCTTGGTCGTCTTCTTCTTGGTGGCCGCGGTGGCCGGGACAATCGAGCCGACGACGGCCGAAATGGCCAGCGCGGACACGATGAGCGTACGAGCTCGCATGTTGATTCCTCCAGGTGGTGGACCGGCTATCACTGTGACAACCGGACAGAACCTCCGCAGTGTGCGGAGGGTGACGGCCGTCACCGTCGAGTGCAGTCACTCACACCACGTCAGCAAAGTGAAGGGGTGAACCCGAAGTTTCGCCAGCTTTGGCGCAATCTTAACGATGGCTT
>JAYSTV010000424.1:0-6434 GCA_043719425.1 Acidimicrobiia bacterium
GGCGGCCGAGGTTCCTGGCCTCCATCCCACGAGGTCCGGTCGAATCGTGAATACCGGGACCGGTTTTCCGCTCGGCGTGGTCGGCGAAGTTGATCCCGCGGTGTTGACCACATGGGGGATCGAAGGCCGGGTCGGCTACCTCGACGTCGACCTGGAGAACCTCGTGGCCCAGCCACGGCGCGCCGCCGACGTGGCGTCATTCAGCCGGTTTCCGTCGAGCGACATCGACCTCGCCTTCGTGGTGGCCGACGAGGTCACGGCCGACGCAGTCACAGCGGCGCTTCGGTCTGGTGCCGGCGAACTGTGCGAGCGGGTCTCCTTGTTCGACGTGTACCGCGGCGTCGGCGTCGCGGCGGGGCATCGGAGCCTCGCCTTCCGGTTGCGGTTCGTGTCTCCTGACCACACCCTCGCCGATACCGAGCTGACCGCCCTTCGCCTAGCGGCCATCGATGTCGTCAAGGAACAGACGGGCGCGGTCTTGCGCGGCTAACCCACCGAACGAAGGCTGCGTGTCGCCGACTTTGCTTCCTCTGCACGAATCGTCAGGATGCGGTCGGTGCGGATGCTGAGGAGCCGCTCGGCCCACGGGTCGAGTCGGGCCGGTCGCCCCGGGGCCACGCGAAAGAACGTGGTCAGCGGTCCCTCGGGCGCGTACCCATCGGCGCCGGTGGCGTGCTCGACGTGTGTGTCGACGAATGTGATCTCGTAGCCCATGGTTCCTCCTGCCGGTCGAACTGCTCTGTGTACGTAGCAGTGTGACGGGCGGATCATGGGGACAACAACGGGGTGAGCCCTGTGGATTGATGAAGTTGTCCACAGGGGCCAGGAGTGAATACTGATGCAAGCGCGTGCATGAGCCGATACACTCGGTCCTATGGCTTCTGTCGGCATCATCGGCGCATCGGGGTATACCGGCGTCGAACTTCTTCGGCTCATTCACGGCCACCCCGAACTCGATCTTCGGTGGGCCACGGGAGACTCCCAAGCCGGCACACCGGCCCGCACGCTTTATCCGAGCCTTGCGTCGGCCTACCCGGATCTCGTCTTCTCGACCTACGACCCGGCCGCGGTGGATGGTTGTGACCTTGTGTTCCTCTGCCTTCCGCATGGCAAGAGTCAGGAGCTGATGCCCGATCTCATGAAGCGGGTGCCGCACATCGTTGACCTTGGCGCCGACTTCCGACTCAACGACGCGGCGACCTACGAGCGTTGGTACCACGAGCCCCACACGGCTCCGGCGTTGCTCCCCAAGTTTGTCTACGGCCTGCCCGAACTGTTCCGGGCCAAGCTGAAGAAGGCCCCGCTGATCGCCGCCCCCGGTTGCTACCCGACCTGCGCGTCACTCGGTCTGACACCGCTCGTCAAGCACGGGGTGATCGAAGCGACGGGCATCATCGTCGATGCCGCCTCGGGGGTGTCCGGTGCGGGGCGAGCGCTCAAGCACGCCAGCCTCTATGGCACGGTTGCCGAAAACTACGAGGCCTACGGTTTGCTCAATCATCGCCACACGGCCGAGATCGAAATGCTCACGGGCGCCCAGGTCCTGTTCACCCCGCACCTCGCCCCGATGACCCGCGGGATGCTCACCACCAGCTACGCCCGCCCCTTTTCCTCAACGTCGACCGACGCGCTCCTGGCCATGCTGCGCGGGGTCTACGCCGGCGAACCCTTCGTCACCATTGTCGACGGCTCACCGTCAACCAAGGCGGTCACGGGAACCAACGTGTGTCAGATCACGGCGCGGTACGACGAACGCACCGGCTACGTCGTGGTGATCGCGGCGATCGACAATCTGACCAAGGGAGCGAGCGGAGCGATGATCCAATGCGCCAACCTCGCCCTCGGTATCGAGGAGACCACGGGCCTTGCCACGATCGGGTTGTACCCGTGAGTACGGATCCTTTCGCAGCGCTCACGCCGGTAACGAAAGCGCGCGTACTGATCGAGGCGCTGCCGTATATCAAGCGATTCTGGGGTCAAGTCGTCGTCGTGAAGTACGGCGGGAACGTGCTCGCCGGCACCGACGACCAGACGGCGCTTCGACTGTTCGCCGAGGACATCGTGCTCATGCGCTCTGTCGGTATGCGCCCAGTGGTGGTGCACGGTGGCGGTCCGCAGATCGGCGACATGCTCACTCGCCTCGCCATCAAGAGCGAGTTCCGCCACGGCCTTCGAGTCACTGATGCCGAGACCCTCGACGTGGTCCGGATGGTGCTCGTCGGCAAGGTCAACCGCGACGTCGTGTCGGCCATCAACGTGCACGGCGCCTTGGCCGTAGGTATGTCAGGTGAAGACGCCAACCTGTTGCGCGTGACAGCTCGCGATCCCGAACTCGGTTTCGTCGGCGATGTCGAGTCGGTCAACACCGATGTGCTGCAGCGGCTGCTCGCCGACGAGCTCATTCCGGTGATCGCCACGATCGGGGTTGACGAAACCGGCCAGGCCTACAACGTGAATGCCGACACCGCGGCCGGCTCAATTGCTGGCGCGCTCGGCGCGGTCAAACTCGTGTATCTCACCAACATCGAGGGACTGCGCCGCGATGTCGACGATCCGTCGTCGCAGATCAGCTCCGTGAGCGTGGGTGAACTTGAGGCGATGTTGGCCGACGGCACGCTCACCGGGGGCATGATCCCGAAAATCGAAAGCTGTCTCCACGCCATTCGATGCGGTGTGCAGAAGGCCCACATTCTCGACGGGCGCACACCCCACGCCCTCCTTCTCGAAGTGTTCACCAACGCCGGTATCGGCACCGAGGTCACCCAATGAGCTGTCCACAGTGCGCTGCGCTCCCCCGCTTCGCTCCAATGCTCGCAACACCAGTGAGCGGCGAGATCGAAAGGTCCACCCGATGAGTGCCCATCAAGAAGCAGTTGCTGCCGTTCCTCGACAGGGTGGGCCCAGCGGGGTCGACTATTGCCCGCTGATGCCCACGTTCGGCGCCCCGAGCGTCACCTTCGTGCGGGGGAGCGGCACCGAATTGTGGGATGCCAACGGCATCCGCTACCTCGATTTCCTGTGCGGTCTCGCCGTGACCTCGCTCGGCCATGCCAACGCCGAGATCGCCGAGGCCATCGCCGCGCAAGCCTCCACGTTGCTCCATGTGTCGAATCTGTTCGCCACAGTGCCGGGTCCGCAGGTCGCGATGACGATCGACCGGCTGCTTGGTGGCGGAGGACAGGTGTTCTTCGCGAACTCCGGGGCCGAAGCGAACGAGTGCGCCATCAAGGTGGCCCGCAAGTGGGCGGGTTACGGGCGCCATCAGGTGATCAGCGCCTTCGGGTCGTTCCACGGACGGACCCTGGCCACGCTGCACATGACGGGCCAGCCGGCGAAACACGAAGCGTTCCAGCCGCTGCCCGAAGGTTTCCGTCATGCCGTCTGGGCCGACGTCGCCGACATCGAGCGGATGATCGATCCGTCGACGGCGGCAGTCATGCTCGAACCGGTCCAGGGCGAAGGAGGCGTGATGCCGGCGCCGCGTGGGTACTTCGCCGATGTACAACGGCTTTGCCGGGAACGAACCCTGCTGTTCATGGTCGACGAGATTCAGACCGGTTTCGGCCGCACCGGCCGGTGGTTCGGGTTTGAACACTTCCTCGACGCCGCTACCCGGCCAGACGTCGTCACGATGGCCAAGGCGCTTGGCAACGGGATGCCGATCGGCGCCTGCTGGGCTCGTCGTGAGGTGGCTGGCGCGTTCAAGCCGGGTGATCACGGCTCCACCTACAGCGGCCAGCCCCTGGCGGCGAGCGCGGCGATGGCCGTTCTGAAGATCATGGAGCGCGACGGCATCGTCGCTCGGGCCCATCAGTCGGGGGAACGACTCCGCCACGCAATGTCCGAATTGCCCGGGGTGAGCGACGCGCGCGGGATCGGGATGCTCCTGGCCGTGGAGCTTGAAGGTCCGTTCGCCGGAGCGCTCCAGGCTCGACTGCTCCAGCTCGGTTTGGTCACCAATGCCGTGACCGCGTCTGCGATTCGCCTCGCGCCACCGTTGAACGTGAGCGATGAGCACCTGGCCGAGGGCATTGAAATCTTCGCCCGCGGCCTGTCCGAGATTCGAGCCGAACAACCATGACGATTCGCCATCTCCTGGAGGTGACCGACTTGCGTCCCGACGAACTCGTGGCCGTCCTCGACGCCGCCGATGGGCCCCGCGACCCGATCTTGGCGGGCAAAGCCGTCGCCTTGATCTTCGAGAAGCCGTCGTCTCGGACCCGCAATTCGGCTGAGGTCGCCGTTGCTCAGCTCGGTGGGCATCCGGCCTACATCACCCGAGTCGAAGTGGATTTCGACGGAAGAGAGAGCGTCGAGGATGTCACCCGCACGTTGCAGGGGTACTACGACGTTATCGCCGCCCGAGTTTTTGACCACGCCGTCCTCGAACGGATGGCGTCGGTCGCCGATGTGCCGATTGTCAATTTGCTGTCCGACGCCGGTCACCCGGTGCAGGTGCTAGCCGATCTCCAGACGATCCGTCAGCATGTGCGGCCAATCGACGGCGCCACGATTGCCTGGATCGGCGACTATTCGAACGTCGCCCGGTCGTTGGCCCTTGGCGCCGTTGCGCTGGGCGCCTCCCTACGTTTCAGCTGCCCCCTCGGCTACGGTCCCTCCGATATTGAACTCGATCGATTAGCAGGACACGCCCGTCTCGGGGCGACGGTGTCGACCCACGGCCGACCCGTCGAAGCCGTCGATGGCGCCCACGTGGTGACCACCGATGCGTGGTACTCGATGGGCCAGGAAGCCGAGAAGGAAGTGCGGGCGCGGGCTTTCGAGGGGTTTCGCGTTGACTCGTCGTTGCTCACCGCCGCCGGTCCCGGTGCCCGGTTTCTCCATTGCCTACCGGCCCACCGTGGTCAAGAGGTCACGTCCGATGTGCTTGATTCGCCCGCCAGCCTGATTTGGCCTCAAGCTCACAATCGCCTCCACACGTTCCGCGGCCTGCTCCGCTGGCTCCACGACCAAGGATCAATCCGATGACTGCTGGCAAATGACTTCGTTGAAGAGCACGCAGCTTTGGCGCTGCGTTCTTCCGCTTCGCTTCAGTGCTCGCAACACGAGCGATCCGACCACGAAAGCACTCCTCCGATGAGCACGCCGAAGAAAATCAAGTCCGATCGTGCCGTCGTGGCCGAGCGCCGTACGCCGGAACGGTCAACGAAGGTGGATCGGCAAAACGACCGAGAGCCGGGTCGCCTCTCGAAGCCACAACGTCAACATCGCATCGCCCGCATCCTGGAGCAGCACGCCGTCGGCAGTCAGCTCCAGCTCGTGGAACTTCTCGGGACCGACGGTGTGGTGGCCACGCAAGCGACCGTGTCGCGCGATCTCGAAGACATGGGCGCGGTAAAGGTCCGGGTGCCAGGCGGTGAACTCGTCTACGCCATCCCTGAATTGCCCAGCGATCAGATCGCTCCCGAGGACAACCTCCGGCGCGTCTTTGGCGACTGGGTCGTCGACGTCGCTCACTCGTCGAATCTGGTCATCCTGCGAACGCCGCCGGGCTCAGCCCATGTGGTGGCGAGCGCCCTCGACCGGGCCGGTCTCGACGAAGTGATCGGCACCGTGGCTGGCGACGACACGATCCTCGTAGTCTGCGCGGAACACCACCCGGGTCGCCGGGTGGCTGAACGAATGCGCGTCCTCGCCGGCCTCTAAGGCGTCGGGTCCTCGGAGTCGACTGCGGACGCCTCGAGATTCCGACTGTCAGTTCCATAGAACGCATAGCCGAATCGCTTTGCTCGTTCAGCACTCCTTTCGATCACTTCCGTGCCTCCCCGGCAACAGCCTCAGCGCGGCCGGATGGCGGTACCGTACTCACCGGCAACGGTCTCCATCGTGGCGAACATCGCCGGGTTGTAGTCCACCGCGCCGATCGTGGAGGAGACACCGCCGTCGATGGTCAGCGTGGAGCCGGTCATGAAGCTCGAAGCGTCGCTGGCCAGAAAGACGATCGCTCCGTCCAGTTCACGTTCGGTGCCAACACGCCCCATCGGCGACATCGCCATGATCCGCTCCCAGAAGTCAGGAAGCCCGAAGAAGGGTGCGGTCATGTCACTCGGGAACCAACCCGGACAAAGCGCGTTTACCCGCACACCACGGCCGGCCCAGCTCGCTGCGAGGTTCTTCGTCAAATTGATGACACCGGCCTTGCTTGCCTGGTAGGCCGACGGGAAGTGTGGCTGCGCACCCAGCCCGGCGATCGACGCGATATTGATGATCGAGCCACCTCTTCCATCGCCGAGTTGGCGGCTCGCAACCTCACGGCAGCAGGTGAAGAGACCGTTGACGTTCGTGGCCATTGTCTGGGCGAACATTTCATCGGGAATGCGCTCGGGCATGATCCCGACCTCGGCGATGAATCCAGCGTTGTTGACCAGCACGTCCACTCGACCAAACGTCTCCCACGACGTCGAGACTGCGGC
>JAYSTV010000425.1:0-2656 GCA_043719425.1 Acidimicrobiia bacterium
AGGACGATTTCTTTCTCCCGCTCCATCGTCGGATAGTCGATGTGGAGAAACAGACACCGACGCTTGAGGGCCTCGGACAGCTCACGGGTGTTGTTCGACGTGAGAATCACCAGCGGAATCTGGGTGGCCACGACAGTGCCGAGCTCGGGAATCGAGACCTGATAGTCGGACAGGATTTCGAGCAGCAAAGCTTCGGTCTCCACTTCGACCCGGTCCACCTCGTCGATGAGCAATACGACGGGCTCGGTGGCCCGGATCGCTTCGAGCAGCGGACGGGTGAGCAAGAACTCTTCGCCGAAGATGTCCTCTTCCACGTCGGTCCACGTGCCGCCCTCTTCGGCGACGCGCTGGGCCTGGATGCGAAGCAGCTGCTTCTTGTAGTTCCACTCGTAGAGGGCCTTGGATTCGTCGAGGCCTTCGTAGCACTGGAGACGGATCAAGCGAGCACCGGTCATCTTGGCGACGGCCTTGGCCAGCTCGGTCTTGCCGGTACCGGCCGGGCCTTCACACAGGATGGGCTTGCCCAGCTTGTCGGCGAGGTACACGACGCCCGCGATGCCATCGTCGGCCAGGTAGTTCTGGTCGCGAAGTCCAGCGCGGACTTCGGCAACAGAGGAGAAACGGTCACTCACGAGGAGGTTCTGCCTTTCGATATCGCTGTCGGGCACTGTCGCTCGACATGAACTGCGGGTGCTGCTTGAAGGGTTGGCGCCAATGTGCGCCACCGATGTTGTCCGTCCAACGACCTGACTGGCAAAACCGCAGTTCTCACAGCCGAATCTGCCCCGAGCCGGAAACGACGTATTTCGTTGTCGTAAGCTCCTTGAGACCCATTGGGCCGCGGGCGTGGAGCTTTTGGGTGGAGATGCCAATCTCGGCCCCGAAGCCAAACATTTCACCGTCGGTGAACCGACTCGACGCGTTCACCACGACGGCGGCGGCATCAACTTCGCGGGTGAACCGCTCAGCGTTCACCAGGTCACGGGTGACGATGACCTCGGTGTGACCGGTCCCGTTGGCGGCGATGTGGGCGATAGCGCCGTCGATCGACGGAACAACGGCGACGGAGAGCTTGAGGTCGAGGAACTCAACGGCAAAGTCTTCGTCGGTCGCCAACGCCATCCGAGTCGACCCGACGATCGCCTGCGACGCCGCGTCCCCGACCAGTTCCACCTCGGCCAATGCCACGGCAACCATCGGCAAGAACGTGGCGGCCACGTCGGCGTGGACGAGCAGCGACTCGAGGGCGTTGCAAACCGACGGGCGCTGTGTCTTGCCGTTCACGAGGATGGCCAGTGCCATGTCGAGGTCGGCCGAGGCATCGACGAACAGGTGGCAGTTCCCATCGCCGTCGATGACGTAGGGCACGGTGGCATTGGCCAGAATGGAGCGGATAAGTGACGGACCGCCCCGCGGAATAAGTACATCGATCGACCGGCGTAACTGCATGAAGTGAGTCGCCGCTTCGTAGCTGGTGTCTTCGACGAGGACAAGACCGTCGGCCGGCAGTCCCGCTTTGGCGAGCCCATTGCGCATCGCCGATGCGATCACCCGGTTCGATTCGATCGCCGCACTCGAACCCCGCAGAAACGCCGTGTTGCCGGATTTGGCGCACAGACCGAACGCGTCGCTGGTGACGTTCGGACGGTTCTCGTAGATGATGGCGACGACACCGAGGGGCACGCGGACCTTGGAGATGCGGATCCCGTTAGGCCTGACCCAACCCTCAATGATCTCGCCGACCGGGTCGGCCAGCCCGGCGACGGAACGTAGACCGGCAGCCATGGCCCGGACCCGAGCATCGGTTAGCCGGAGTCGGTCGACGACGGGTGCAGCCGTGCCGACAGCCTCTGTGCGGGACACGTCGAGGGCGTTGGCGGCGAGCACCTCGTCGGATGCAGCGTCGAGCAGGTCAGCGGCGGCGAACAGCGCGGCGTTCTTGGTTTCTGTCGAGGCCATCGCCATGGCCTTCGAGGCCGCCTCGGCCCGCCGCCCCAGTTCGGCCATGCGGGCAGCGAGATCGGCAGACACGGCCCGACAGCTTACCGGCACCCCCACTCAACCCGGCGGACGACTCCACCCGTCCGACCCACCCCCCCCAACACCCGTGGGCCGGCTGGCTCGCTCGGTCGGCCAACCGGCCCGCTTCGGGCCGGGAATCCGGCACGTTTCGACGGGAGCCGGCCCAAGAGAGTGAGCTGGCCCACTGCGGTCTCGGGACGCGAAACGGCCCGCCCCGCAAGTGCGGGAACGGGCCGGTTGGCGTTGCGTATGGCAAGAACGGCCGGAGGTGCCGGCCAGTCTGGATCAGAACGAGTGGACTACTTCCAGCTTGCGTTCTTGTAACCGGCGGTCAACGGTGAGCTGCCCGGCTTGTTGCTGGTTGCGTACGTGAGTCGACCGAGGACGGAAGCATCGACCTTCATGATGTACGAAGCCGTCGTCGGCGTCCGGCCTGCCACCGGTCCGTAGTCGTACTCCGGCATCAAAGCATCGAGGTTCACCCTTCCCGTTTGGGTCATGGCGGCTTTTATGCCGTCGCGGCTGAAGTCGCCGAGCGCCGCCGCCTTCTCCAGAAGGGCAGTGACTGTCTTCGCCTGGACGTATCCCCAGATGAAGGCGCCGTTCACGTCGGCGGCGTACTGAGGCGCATTCT
>JAYSTV010000426.1:0-2655 GCA_043719425.1 Acidimicrobiia bacterium
CGGCGTTGACCTCGAGCACGGTCGAGGCCACACTGCCGATGGTGATGCGGGCCGATGTGACGGTTATGCCGCGGGTGTCGAACCCGATCACTGCTGCGACGTGAAGTACCGAGATCGCCTGAGCGGCGCGGTTGCCGAGCTTCACGTAGAGCCCACGTTCGTTCGGTCCCAGCAGGCGAACGCGGAGTTCGGTGACGAGTTCATCGTCGGCGCGAACCGTCGACCGAAAGCCGGTGATGAAGTCGCGAAGGTCGATGGAGCGCGTGCCACGAATCGAGCGGAGCGTGACGATGGCACCGAGGGCCAGCAAAGCGCTGAGCGTGTCGTTGGCCGGGCTCGCCGTGACGATGTTGCCGATGATGGTGGCCCGGTTGCGTAGCTGCGGCGACCCGACCTCCCAGCATGCTTGGGCGAGAGGAAGGGCCCGTGCGACGAGCGTGGGGTGCGACACCACGTCGTTGTGGGTGACCATCGGGCCGAACACCGCTTCGTCGTCGGTGATGGTGATCGTGTTGGTGCCCGGAATGCGGGAGAGGTCGATCAGCACGTCGAGACCGGCACGTGCGTTTCGGTCGATTTCCACGAGCAGATCGGTCCCACCGGCGATAGGCCGGGCCTTGGCGCCGTAGGTGGCGAGAAGTTTCACGGCGTCGTCGATGGACGCCGGGGCGACGTAGCCCGACGGCGGTGCCGTGTGGCGCTGCACGGGATGGAGATGGGTGGCGGTGGTCATCGGTCCTCCGGCGTTAAGACTTGGGTCGTTGGCGGACGAGAGTGAAGCGCATGTCGCTCGGCGGATACCAATTGCGGCTCCACCAGATCGGCGTGTTGTCCGCGGTGTATCCCGTCTCGGTGATTTGCAGCACCGACGCCGATCGAGCTACGGGCTTGCCCGGGTAGTCGACATGCGCACCGTTCACCGCGGCGACGTCGCTCAGTTGATACTCGGTGGGCGCATTCGTACGTGTACGGAGGAAGTGGAACAGCGGCTCCGTTTGCTGTGACCGCTTCACGCATGATGCTGCGAGGCGTTCGCCGAGGAGCCTCACTGGGATCGCACACCGGATGTAGATCATCGGCACTTCGGCGGCAAGAAACGTCTTGGCGGTGTGGAGCACGGCGTCGTTTGGGCCAAGCCCGAGGGCGTTGGCGATCTCGTCGCTTGGCGCGCCGATGGATGCCTCGTCGAAGCGGACGGTTACCGTCGCGCCGTTGGCGGCGAGAAGCTCGCCAAGGTCACGCGCTTCGGTCAGCGTGTGGAGTCGGGCCGAGGCGGCGGCCGTGACGAAACTGCCGCGGCCCTGGTGACTGACAATGAGCCCGCGTCGTCCGAGAGCTCCGATCGCGGTGCGGATCGTGGCCCGGCTCACGCCCAGTTCAACGGCCAGTTCGTGTTCGGTCGGCAGTTGATCCCCGGCCGCGAACTCGCCGCCGGTGATCCGCTCGGCGAGCGCGCTCTCGACCTGCGTGGCCAAGGGCACGGCGCGGGCGAGACGGGGCATCGCCCCACCATACCGGGCGGCGTGGCGCGAGTCATCAGTTGACAGCCAACTTCACGAGAACGAAATCCTCGGAGTGCCGGCCTCGCTCAAGTCGCTTCGCTATTCGGCGGTTGATGTTGACTGCGGGTTGGCGGTTTCGGGTGGTTTGGATACGGTGGACGGGCAGGTTGAGTCCGAATGGTCCGGGTCAGTTCGGTGGGGTTGATCGTTGGCGCTTTGGGCGTGGTGGCATTGGTGTCTCGGTGTTGAGGGCCGCGGTCACATGGTCACGGAAGCGTCCGAGGATCAGGCCCCAGGCCCGTTGCATGTAGGCGGCATGCTCGGCGGAGCGGACGAGCTGCGTTAGTTCGAGGTGGCACCCTCGTTTGCGATGGGAGATTTCCAGGTAGGCGCGATTTTCTGCTCCTGGTAGTGGCACGTCGTTCGCTTCGAAATCCCACGACATGACGATGAGCGTCTCCTCGATCGCATGGAGGTACCTGCCGCGTACTTCGAGTCCCCATTCCATGGTTGCCCTGAAGCGGCCGTCGACAATGCTGACCGGGACACCGCACCACCGCGAGTAGAGCGTCGCGTCGGTAAACGCACGGAACGCGTTCGCCGGCGAACAGGGACCATCGACCTCGACCACAGTCGCGCCGATCGTGCGACCGTCGGCCAGGGCAGCGGGCGTGGTGCCGGGAAACAATCTCTTCCCATCGGTCTCAAGAAAACCACGAATGCTCTCAACGGCAGCTTTGATGGCGCAGTAGTAGCGGAACGTCCCCTCGCTTCGCATGCGCACGAGGCCGGCGTGTCGTAGCACCGCGAGATGTGCGGAGATCGTCGCACCCGAGAGGTTGCATGCGTTCACGATTTCGCCCGCGGGCAACTCTCGGTCCCAGATCAGCCAAAGAATTTCCCGGCGAACCGGAGAGTTCAGCGCGTCGAGCAGGCGCTGCGGATCCCCTCGAACATTTCGCTGTTCCACCACGAAGTTTCTACAAGCCAACTACTCGGCTTCGGCGATCGCTCGCATGCGGTTGCCCCTGGGGTGATGTTCGACCTCGGCGAGGCCGAGGAGTTCCATCAGTGGCGGGACGTACATGCCGAAACGACCTCGGAGCCCCTTCTTCATCCCGTACCACCCGCCGACTGGATTCGACCCCGATCG
>JAYSTV010000427.1:0-15561 GCA_043719425.1 Acidimicrobiia bacterium
CTGCGGTCGACGGTGGTGCATTCGCCAACCTGACATTGCCGCCTCTGCTGGTGAAGGCCAAGCGCGAGGGGATGTCTGATCGCGATGCATCACTCACCACAGAGCTGGTCTACGGCACCGTTCGCATGCAGCGTCAGCTCGACTCGCTGCTCCTGCCGTTCCTCTCCCGCACCCCCGACGCCGAGGTTCGCCGCGTGCTTCGTCTGGGTACGTATCAAATCCATCATCTCCGAGTGCCGGCCCATGCCGCGGTGTCCGAAACCGTGGCTATCTCACCGCCCCCAGCTCGCGGATTTGTGAATGCCGTGCTCCGCCAGGTAGCTGCCGCCAAAGCCGAGCCGGCGTCTCGGTCATTCGGTGAACGGCTGAGCTATCCCGACTGGATCGTCGACAGTCTCATTGCGTCAGTCGGCAAAGGCGACGCGGTCGACGTGATGGAAGCAATGAACGTCGCTGCCGAAGTCCACGAACGCGACGACGGCTACGTGCAGGATTTGGCATCGCAGTTCGTCGGTCGGTTCGTCGGTGCCCGGCCGGGCGAGGTGGTCCTCGATTTGTGCGCGGCGCCGGGAGGTAAGGCCACCGCGATGGCGGGCGCCGGCGCGTTCGTCGTGGCGGTCGACCGGCATCTGCATCGATGCGCGCTCGTCGTCGAGAACGCCGAACGCCTCGGGCTAAACGCCGACATTTCCGTCGTTGGGGCCGACGGGCTGTCGCTGCCGTTTCGCCCGGCGACGTTCGACCGGGTTCTCGTCGATGCGCCCTGTAGTGGGCTCGGTTCGCTGCGGCGACGTCCCGACGCCCGGTGGCGGATTACTCGCGCCGATGTCGACGAACTGGTTGTCTTACAGCGGGCCTTGCTCGGCGCCGCGGCGGCGTCCGTGAAGCCGGGCGGCACCGTGGTGTTCAGCGCCTGCACCCTCACGCTTGAAGAGACGGTGGGCATCGATGAGTGGGCCGCCTCGGAGCTTCCTGGCCTCGTCGCCAGCGCCCCGCCGAGCGGACCCGGTTGGCGGCCGTGGGGGAGAGGCGGCCTTCTCCTGCCGGCTGTCTCCGACGGAATGTTCGCCGTCGCCTACACCCGGTCCTGACCGCTGCTTGCCACCGGTGGATGGTTGGCGACACGTTGCCGTCGAAACGACGTCGTGAACCAGACACCGAGTCGCCAAACGGACAACCATGAGCGAGGCTGACGGAGTGAGCACCCCGACCGGCCGACGCTCCGTTTCCGATCGGTCGGCCGTCGCCCCATTCCTCGCCATGCAGATGGGGGAACTCGGCGAGCGTCATCTGCGGGCCACCGGTCGCCTGTTGGCGCTGCACGTCGGTCAGCCCTCCCAAGGCGCCCCCCGGTCGGCAAGACAGGCCGCAGCAGCCGCCGTGATGGCCGACGGGGCACTCGGGTACACGACGGCCTACGGACTTCCTGAACTTCGCCGCCGCATCGCCCAGCACTACCGCGACTGGTATGCGCTGAGTCTGGATCCCGCCCGCGTGCTGATCACCAACGGCGCTTCGGGGGCGTTCGTCGTGGCCTTTCTCGCCTGTTTCGATGCTGGCGACAGGGTGGCGGTGACCGCACCCGGTTACCCGTGCTACCGCAACGACCTGGTCGCATTGGGCGTCGAGGTGGTGGAGATCCCGGTCGGTCCCGACACCAGGTGGGCGCCCACTCCGGACCTGCTCGACGCCGCCGGTCCGCTCGATGGGCTCATCATTGCCAGTCCCGCCAACCCCACGGGAACGGTCATCGCCCCCAATGAGCTACGCGCGCTTATCGATTGGTGTGCGAGCAACAACGTGCGGATGATCTCCGACGAGATTTACCACGGCATCTCCTATGGGGACATACGAACGGCATCAGCCCTCGAGTTCTCCGACGAAGTTGTGGTGGTCAACTCGTTCTCCAAGTATTTCGGCATGACCGGCTGGAGGCTCGGCTGGATGATTTCGTCGCCTGAGGTCATCGCCGCATGTGAGCGCCTGCAGGGAAACCTGGCCATTTGCGCCCCCGCCGTGAGTCAAGTCGCCGGTCTCGCCGCCTTCGATGCGGGACCCGAACTGCTTGACAACGTGCACGACTTTGCCGCGAAACGGTCGTTGATCGTTGAAGGACTCATGGCCGCCGGCATCACGTCGTTCGCTCCACCCGACGGCGCGTTCTACATCTACGCCGACGTTGCTCACCTGCTCAGCCCCATCACACCGGACTCCATGGCGCTGTGTATGCGATGGCTCGCCGAGATCGACGTGCTCGCCACACCGGGACTCGACTTCGATCCCGTCCGCGGCGCGTCGACCGTTCGTTTCTCCTTCGCCGGACCATCCGACGTCCTCGCCGAGGCGTGCCGCCGTCTCGCCACGTGGGTGATACGCCAGGATGGTCCACTATGAACGATGGTGCTGACCGGTCCGACGCCACGCTTTTGAACATCGCCGACGGGGTTGCCACCATCACCTTGAATCGCCCCGACAGTCGCAACGCGCTCTCGACCGAACTGGTTGCGTCGCTATCGACCTCACTCGCCCGAGCGATCGCCGACGAGGCCGCCCGTGTCATCGTTCTCACGGGAACGGGACCGGTCTTCTGCGCGGGCGCCGACCTCAAGGAACGGCGGACCGTCACCGCGCAAGACGGCGATGGAGTTCCGACGTTCGTTCGCATCTTCGAGCAGATTCTCGATGCCCCAAAGCCGGTGGTGGCCAAACTGAACGGGAGCGCATTGGCGGGCGGCCTCGGGCTGGCGTGCGCGTGCGACCTCGTGGTCGCCCCGGAGACCGCGATGTTTGGGTTCACCGAGGTCCGCATCGGAGTGGCCCCGGCAATCATCAGCGTGGTGTGCCTGCCGAAGCTTCGGGCCGCCGACGCCGCTGAGCTGTTCCTCACCGGAGAGAGAGTCTCTGCGGCCGAAGCGTTGCGCGTCGGTCTGATCAATCGTTGTGTGCCGGCGTCGGAAGTAGAGGCGACGACCGCCGCCCTCGTTGCCAAACTCCGACTCGGTGGGCCGAACGCTCTCGCCGCCACGAAACGGCTCCTCGGAGAGGCCGACCGCGTTGCTCGTCGGCAATCGTTCGTGGCCATGGCGGAGCTCTCGGCCGAGCTGTTCGCGTCGAACGAAGCGTCCGAAGGGATGGCCGCGTTCGCCCAAAAGCGACCGCCGACCTGGAGCTTGTAGCGCAGACGATTGGGCTTGGCCGCCATCGCGGGGTGGTCTGCCAGCCTGATGCGCGACGCGACGAGAGGCCGAGCCCGTGATCTTTCGGTTTGCTACAGGCGAGCTGGATCTGTCCCGAGTGGTCCTACGACGTGACGGGCAGGAGCTGCGCATTGAACCCCAGGCCTTCAACGTCTTGGCCTACCTCATCGATCGACGCGGCGAGGTGGTTCGCAAGGTCGACCTTCTCGAGTCCCTCGAACCGTGTCGTCAAGGCGACGGGTCATACCGATTCCGCAACGATCACCAGTTCGTGATTGCTCAGAAGCGCTGATCGCCTCCAGTGCGGCGCTCCGAACTCCGCGCCCGCAAGGCGTGGAGATCGCTGAGCTGAAGATCGGCAATCGATGGGGCGACGAGGTCGGCGTGGCTGAAGTCCTGGTGAGCGGTGACCGGCCCGGGCACGGCGATCACCCGAAGTCCGGCGTCAACTGCTGCTCTCGTGCCGTTGGCCGAGTCCTCGAAGACGACGACCTCATCGGCCTCGAATCCGGTGGCGGCGAGCGCCGCAAGGTACAGGTCGGGATGCGGTTTGGCCCGGACGGCGTCTTCTCGGGTGGTGTAGCCACCGAGCCAAGGACGCAGGCCGAGCCGCTCCGTGATGGGCACGACCCACGTGCTGGGCGAACTTGACACGACACGGGTCACGATTCCGGCGCGCTGGGCGGCGCGCAGCAGATCTTCGACGCCTGGATTGGGTGACAGCACAGAGACCAGTTCGACGTTTCGGCGTTGCGCTTCGTCCCACAAGGCTTGGGTGTCGTGGTCATCGCGACCGGTTTGCTCGGCCAGCCACGGCGCCCAGAAGCCGTGCGGCTGCGAGGTGCCGACGATTGCCATCCACCGATCGAGGGGGAGGGTGGCGCCGAAATCGGCGAAGATCGAAGCGGCCGAGGCCAGGACGGCGCTCTCGGTATCGGCGATTAGACCGTCGAAGTCGAAGAAGATCGCCCGAAGCTGTCGTTCCGTGTTGGTCGGCGGTGATTCGCTCCTCGCCGACGGGAGCGCTCGAAGACGTTGTGCTGGTCCGTTGACCTGACTCCCGCAGCTCCGCCGGGGCAATGGTCCGTTGGCCTGACTCACGTGCGGACGTCGAGCAGGATCTTGCCAATCACCTTGCGGTCGAGGATGCGAGCGTGGGCTTCGCCGGCCTTCGCGAGCGGTAGGACTTCGTCGATCACGATGCGGAGGTGCCCGCTGCGAATGGCCTCGAACAGGGCCGCAAAGGCGTCGGCTTTCGATGCTTCGCGTAGACCGGTGTATCCCGTGAGCGTGATGCCTTTGCGGTACAACGTGCGCATATCAAAGTTGACGGAGGTCCCGCCCGAAGTCCCGTAGTTCACATAGCGGCCGTCGGGCCCAAGTGAGTCGATGAGGAACGGCACGAACGACCCGGCGACACCGTCGACCACCACGCTGGGCGCTTCGCCGTCGAGCGCCTTCGGAAGTGCGGTGCCATCGGCGGCCACGATGACCCGATCGGCGCCGAGGTCGAACAACTCGTCGGCCTTGTCGGCGTTTGAGGTTTGCGCCAACACCCGGATACCTCGATGGCGGGCGAGTTGCACCACGAGCGAACCCACCCCACCCGACGCGCCGGTTACGAGCACGGTGTCGCCCACGGTAGCCGCGCCCTTCGTGACGAGACAGCGGAACGCGGTCACGCCGGCAATGCCCAGGGCCGCTGCCTGCTGCGGGTCAATGCCGTCGGGAACAACGGTTATCGACGACGCTGGCGCGGCGATCTTTTCGGCGTACGTGCCGGGGCGAGCGATTCCCACGCCGCTTCCGTTCACGATCACAGTTTTCCCGTTGACCGTGCCCAGACCTTCAGCGCCGGGAGTGTGCGGCAGTGGGGTGAGCGCAGCGAAGTTTCCGGCGCAGCACCAGACATCGAGTGGATTGATGGTGCCGTAGATCAGGTCGACGAGTACTTCGTCGGCATCGGCCACCGGATCTTGGATCTCGTCGACGACGAGTGGACCGGAGAAGTCGGAGAGGCGAATGGCGCGCATGGGTGGACCAGTCTGGCGGTTCTCAGGCTGTTGGTCGGTGCAGGGCCCAACCGAGGACAAACGGCATGCCGAGGTACGCAGCTCGCGTGGCCTCGGGGCCGATGACCTGCATGACGCCGCCATGCATGGGGCCGTCCCCTTCGCCCAGCAACGGCTCAACGCAATCGTCAAGAACGAGGCCGTTTTCGCGAAACGCGCGGATGTAACTGGCGACGGGGTGGGAGTGGTTGCGAACAAAGGGAGTGTCTCCGTCGCCATTGGAGAAGAACGCCTGGCCATCAAAGAATGTGGCCAGTGGATGGAAGTCGGTGAGGACGATGCGGCCACCCGGTCGGACCAGTCGAGCCAGTGTGGTGATCGGCTCGCCGACGTCGGCGAAATGGGTGAGCGCCAGCGAGCAGACGATGAGATCGAACGACGCGTCCGGAAGGTCGCCTTCGTGGTCGCCGCAGAGGTCGCCAACGAGAAATGAGGCGCCCGGAACTTTTCGCCGGGCGAGAGCCACCATCTCCGGCGATTGATCCACGCCCGTGACCGACCGAGCGTGGTTTGCCAGCCATGCCAGGTGGCGCCCCGTTCCGGTGCAGGCGTCCAGCACGTCACCCCACGGCCCGGGCCCCACGAGTGCTTTCATGACAGGTTCTTCGAACACGATGAGGGGGTTGTCGGCCTCGTCGTAGGATTCGGCCCAGAGGGCGTAACCGTCGAGCGCGCCGACTTCGCGCACGTCGACTCCGGCCCGGTTGAACGACGACCGGTCCGCTCCGTCGAGGTCGTTCAAGGTCGCACGGATCCCGTCAAGACGTCGGGCCACGTCGGCGTCGGTGCCGCTGAACAGGGCGCGGGCGAGGCCGAGACCCTCGATCGCGATACGCATCTCGCCGACGCGAAGGTGCCGCTTCGCTGAGGAAGGTTGTGGGTCGGGTTGGACAGTGGGCGTCGAAGCCATCCGAGCAAGGTACCTTCGTGCCGTGCCGATGGACCCCGAGATTCGCATCTGCCCGTCCATCCTCTCGGCCGATTTCGCCCGTCTCGCCGATGCCATCGATGGCGTTGCCGCGCAGACCGATTGGCTCCATGTCGACGTGATGGACGGACACTTCGTGCCGAACCTCACCATCGGGGCGCCGGTCGTGAGATCGATTCGCGCGCATACCAATGCGTTTCTCGACTGCCATCTAATGATTACCGACCCGCAGAAGTATCTGCCCGACTTCGCCGATGCCGGGGCTAGTCAGTGCTCGGTTCACGTCGAGCTGGGAGTGACGACGGATCTCATCCTGCAGTGCCGTGAGCTCGGCATGAGCGTTGGCCTGGTAGCCAATCCCGATGCACCCTTTGAGACATTCGCCGAGTTCTTGGGCGACGTGGACACGATGCTCCTTATGACCGTCTTCCCGGGGTTCGGCGGGCAGTCGTTCATGGCCGATGTGGTCCCGAAGATCGCTGCGACCGCCGCCGAGATCGAGAAGTTGCAGGTCCCCACGGTCCTGCAGGTCGATGGAGGGATCACGAACCTGACGGCCCCGGTCTGCGCCCGGGCCGGCGCCCGCGCCTTTGTCGCCGGCAACGCAATTTTCGGTGCGCCCGATCCACTCGCCGCGGCGGCGTCGCTTCGTTCCGCAATTGCTGATGCGCTGAACGGAGCACGTGCGTGAGTGACACGGTGTGGCACGCCAAGGTGCTCACGGTGTCCGACGGAGTGCACCACGGGGTCCGTGAGGACCGTTCTGGCGTTGCCCTTGTCGCTCAGCTCGAAGGCGCCGGTTGGGTCGTCGACGAGTCACGCGTCGTTCCCGACGGAACCCAGTCCGTGGCCCGCGCTTTAAGGGAGTTGGCCGACGGGTTCGCGGGTCTCATCGTCACGACCGGCGGGACCGGATTCGGTCCGCGCGACCTGACCCCGGAAGGAACGGCGTCGGTCCTGGAGCGCGTCGCGCCGGGTATGGCCGAAGCAATGCGCCTGGCCAATCCCAAGCTGGGTCGGCTCTCACGTGGGACCGCCGGCACGCTCGGGCTGGCGGTCATCGTCAACACGCCAGGATCTCCGAAGGGTTGTGTCGAGTGCCTCGACGCCGTCCTCGACATGATCCCCCATGCCCTTTCGCTTATGACCGGCGAGACGACCATTCACTGATCGCGGCACTGATGCCGGTCTCCGCGCCGCGCACGCTCGCTCCTAGGCTGGGCGACCCATGTTGCGGCTCGTGCTTCCCAAAGGTTCCCTGGAGCGGCCCACGCTCGATCTATTTGAACAGGCTGACCTACCCGTTCAGCGTTCGTCGGCGGTGCAGTATCTCGCCTCGATCGACGATCCCCGCATTGCCGAGGTGCGGATCCTGCGGCCCCAGGAAATCCCCGGCTACGTCGCCGAAGGCATGTTTGACCTGGGTATTACCGGACGCGACTGGATCGACGAAACCACCAGCAACGTCGTCACACTGGGTGAACTGCACTATTCCAAGGCCACGGCCAGGCCGATCCGTCTGGTCGTCGCCGTGGCCGGTGATGCGCCCTGGAAGTCCGCTCATGATTTGCCGATCGGTGTTCGGGTTTCCACGGAATACGTGGGCCTCACCACTCGGTACTTCGAACGGCTCGGCAAGGAGGCCGTGGTCCGTCTGTCCTACGGCGCGACCGAAGCCAAGATCCCCGACATTGCCGACGTCGTTGTGGAGATCACCGAGACCGGATCCGCCCTGCGGGCGGCTGGACTGCGGATCATCGACACCATCCTGACCAGCTACACCGAGCTGATCGCCAACCCGACCGCCTACGCCGACCCGGAAAAGCGTCATGCCATGGAACAGATCCAGACGCTGCTGGCCGGCACGCTCGAGGCACGGGGCAAGGTTCTGCTTAAGCTCAATGTCGACAATGAACACTTCGAATCGGTGATTGCGATCGTCCCATCGATGAAAACGCCAACAGTCGCCAAACTGTTCGGTGACTCGGGCTACGCCATTGAGACCGTTGTCGCCAAGAAGGGCATCAACATGCTTATTCCAGCACTCAAAGACGCTGGGGCGACCGACATCCTGGAGCTCCCGATCGAAAAGATCGTGCACTGATGCGTCCGGCCGCGAAAGTCGACGGCGTCGTTGTTGACTTCGATCCTGTCGTCGGCCTCGGCCGCGTGGCGACGGACAACGGTGACGAACTCGCCTTCCACGCCACCGCCCTGAGCGACGGCAGTCGGACGATTGGCGTCGGCGCGCTCGTCTCGGTGGTTCCGGGCGCCGGATCCGCTGGGGAGTTCGAGGCTGGGGCGATCACTTTGCGCGAAGCGTCGTTTCCCTGCCCGGTGTGTCGCCGCGCCGTTCCGGGCCTTGCTCGGTCCTATGAGATCTGCCCGAGCTGTGACTGGGAGGACGACCCGGTGCAGTTCGATGATCCGGCCTCAAGCGGGGGCGCCAACGGCTCGTCGCTCGACGAAGCCCGAGCTCGCTGGCTGCTTCGCGATTGAGCGCTCGAGGGCGCCCTCGAGCCTTCAGCCCCCGGACCCACCCGAAATCTGTACGAAGGCCAACCGAATCTGGGCGAGCGCATCGTCGAGGGTGTCCTCGTCCATCCCTAGTCGACCGTGCAACCCGTCGACCAGGGCTCCCATGGCGTCGATGGCCAGGCGGGCATCGTCGAGATTGGGTGGCTCCGTCTGCAGGTGTACAGCGGCCAACTGAAAGAGTCCGATGGCATGATTGGCGACGATGGCCGATGCTGGCACCGAGAGGATTTCCCGCTGGGCCTCGGCCAATTCGTCTTGGAGTGCGGCCACGTCGTCGGCACTTAGATCGGTGGCCAGCGGACTCATTCTCGGGTCGCCAGCGGTCGTCGGGGCCGGGTCGGGGGTGCGGCGCACGGGGCGCTCGCCATCGGGGGTCCAAAGTGAGCTCATCGGCCGTGTAACCTAGACCCCTACAACCGAGAAGAAGCGGGTGTCCGGACCTTTGGACGCCCCACCCAGCCATTGCTCGTCCTGAGTCGTTGCGTCTGGGTCGTCTGTCTGGTCTCGCACCCCCTCGCTTCGGCGGGTTGGCGGCGGGCTCCGTCGTGCTTGTTCGCGGACTGCCCTGCCCGAACCCCGAGGAGTGATGCCGAATCGCTACTGCCCCGTCCAATGACCCCCGCGAGCCGAGGATCAACGAGCGCATCCGTGCCCGTGAAGTCCGCCTGCTTGGCCCCGATGGCGCCCCGCTTGGAATCAAGCCGCTGCCCGAGGCCCTGCAAACCGCTCGTGAACTTGAGCTCGACCTGGTCGAGATCGCGCCCATGGCGAACCCGCCCGTGTGCAAGATCCTCGACTACCCGAAGTATCTCTACGAGCTGAAGCAGAAGGACAAAGAGGCCCGGAAGAAGTCGATCGCCATCTCCATCAAGGAGATGAAATACCGTCCGAAAATTGGCGGCGGCGACTTCGATACCAAGACCCGCAAGGTCGCCGAGTTCTTGTCCGAGGGGCACAAGGTCAAGATCACCATCATGTTCCGTGGCCGTGAGGTCGCCCATCCCGAACTCGGGATGCGCATCCTCAACAAGGTTGCCGAGATCATTGGCCCCGCGGCCAAGATCGAGGCCACTCCCCGTCTCGACGGACGCAACATGACGATGGTTCTGGCGCCGGAAAAGAAGGCACCACCGCCGAAGCAAAAGCCATCACGCTCAGATGGTCCGGACTCGTCCGGACCCGTGCCGTCCGATGACGACACCGCCGAGACAACCGCACCGGCGGATGTGTCGGATGTGTCGGACACGTCAATACCGAGTCCCGAGCAAACTCCGTCGCCCACGGCGGCGGGCTGAGCCCGAGCAGCAACACCTACTAGGAGAACCCCATGCCCAAGATGAAGACCAACCGCACCGCTGCGAAGCGCTTTCGCGTTACCGGCACCGGTAAAATCATGCGTGAGAAGGCCTTCGGCTATCACAAGCTCGAGCACAAGTCGTCGACCCGCACCCGTCGCCTGGCCAAGGACTCCGTTCTGGCTCCGGGCGATGCGGCCAACGTCAAGAAGATGCTCGGTATCTGAGTTCATCCGAGTTCATCTGAGCTCATTGGAGCTCAGCCGTGGCGGGCGCCAGCGCTCGCCTCGTAGCCGGCTTCGTCCGGTCGCAGTATTTCGTGTACCTCGGGTCATGTTCTGACCCAACCCCGAAGGAGTTGTTCCCATGGCCCGCGTCAAGGGTGGCGTTCACGCCAAGAAGCACCACAAGGCAGTTCTCGAAGCGGCGAAGGGCTACCGCGGCTCCAAGAGCCGTACCTTCCGCACCGCCAACCAGCAGGTCATGCAGTCGATGCGCTACGCGTTTCGCGACCGCCGGGCCCGCAAGGGTGACATGCGTGCCCTCTGGATCCAGCGCATCAACGCTGAATGCCGAGTCAACGGTGTGTCGTATTCCCGTTTCATCAACGGGCTCAAGGTTGCCGGAATTGAGGTCGATCGGAAGATGCTGGCCGACCTGGCCGTCACCGACTCCGCCGCGTTCGCCTCACTGGTGAAGTCGGCGTCGCAAGCTGCTGCCTCGTCTTCGACGGCGGCGTGACGTCCAGGCTTCGGCCTGACCAATCGATTGCTGGGTGATGAGCGCACCGCTCGCCCGGAACAATCAGCATGTCCAGCGACTGCGGCGCCTCACGGGGCGCCGCGATGCGCGTCACGACGATGGTTGTGTGGTCGTCGAAGGGGCCAAGGTCATCAATGAGGCCCTCGATGCAGGTGCCGATCTCGAAGCGCTCTTTGTCAGTGACGGCGTGGACGTTGACGTCGTCGGTCGGGCGGCGTCGCTTGGAGTGGCGTGCCATGTGGTCGCCGACGGTGTCCTCGACAAGGTGCTCGACACTGTCAGCCCACAGGCGGTGTGTGCGATTGCTCGTTGGGTGTCGCCGGGCCTTGCGTCACTGGCGCCGGCGCTGGCCGCCGGAGGTTTCGTGGTGGTGGGCGTCGACATTCGTGACCCGGGCAACGCCGGCACGCTGATCCGTGGCGCCGAGGCGGCTGGCGTCGTCGGAGTTGTTCTCGCCGGATCGTCGGTCGACGTGACCAGTCCCAAAGTCGTTCGTTCCACGGCCGGCGCCCTGTTTCATCTACCGGTCGTGACGAACTCCGATCTCGACTTGGTGCTGGCGACGTTCGCCGAGTGGGGCGTGTCGACCTGGGGGACAGCGGTGCTTCCGGGACAAAGTGTCGCGTACGACGAGGCCGACCTCACCGGACCAACGGCGCTGTTGCTCGGCAATGAGGCTCACGGGCTCTCGGAAGCCACCCTGGCCGCTGTGGATGGGATCGTGCACATCCCCATGGCCGGCCGAACGGAATCCCTCAACGTGTCTTTGGCTGCCGCCGTCCTGTGCTTCGAAGCAGCCCGCCAGCGGCGCACCTAGGACTCCGTCAGGTGCAACGAAGCGTCCGCGGCCTTCTCGGCACGTTGGTCATGTGGTCGGGTCCCAGCGCCCTCGTCGTTTGGGCGGCTTCCGCAAGCCGGCTCAGCCTGGCCGAACGCACGAACAGTCACGGGCTTGATCTCGTGCTGGGGCTGGCTATGGCGGCGCCACTCACCGCCCCGTTGGGGTCGTGGCTGCGTCGAGGCTCCCGGTGGACACCGACGGCTCGTTGGCATCGTCGACGGTCGCGGTCGCTCGACCAGGTTTCCGTGTACGACCTGGCGCTGTGCTTAGGACTCACCTGGTCGGTGCTCGGTATCGGCGTTCCGCAGTGGCACTGGTTCGCACGTGTGCTCGAATGTGGTCCGAGGCGCGAGAGTTGTCCGCTGGCAGGGTCAGTGCCGCGACCATCGCTGGTGCTGTGCTGCTCGGTGTTTGCGCGGCGGCTGTGGCGATTCTCGCGGCTGTGCTTCACCTCACCCTCTTCTTCGGGTTCTGGCGGCGCACGGTGTGGGGTCGCTGCCGGAGGGCGGCCTTGGTTGAACCGGCGCAGCAGGAGCTCCAATTGCTGATGGAGCCGCTCCCATCGAGGGCAATGACGGCCTACGCCGCTGGACTCGTGGTGCTCTTCGTCTGCCTGACCGTCATTGCCGGAAGCATTGTTTATCAATTGTGGGTAGCCCCGAGTGCGAAGCCTCTCTACGTGCCTCAGTTCGGATCTGGGTGATTGCAGCGCCGGTCGGGGGCCCGTTCGGGATTTGCGGCGCCAATCGTGGGTCGGCGTCGGGCAGAATCGTTGCCGTGACTTTGGATGAACTTGGGCGTCTGCGTGACGACGCGTTGGCGGTGATCGCCGAGGCAACTTCGTCGGACGCGTTGAAAGCGGCCGACGTGGCGGTGTTGGGGAAGAAGGCGCCGATCACGCTGGCCAACCAGACCCTGGGTTCGATGTCGCCCGAGGATCGCAAGTCGTTCGGTGCGGCCATCAATGCAGCCCGAACGACAGTGGTTGACGCACTCGCAGCCAAGCGGAACGAAGTCGCAGAGGTTGAGCGTCGGTCACGGCTCGAAGCCGAACGACTCGACCTCACCGAACGGATCGATCCCGAGCTGCCGGGTCGGCTGCACCTGCTCACTCGCACCGGCCGCGATCTTGAGGACATCTTCGTCGGCATGGGATTCACCGTGCACTACGGCAACGAGGTGGAGACCGACTGGTACAACTTCGAGGCGCTCAACTTCCCGCCGGCCCATCCGGCCCGCACCATGCATGACACGTTCTTCCTCGACCTCCCCGGGACCGACGGACGTGACGACGACGTTTTGTTACGTACGCATACTTCGCCCATGCAGATCCGGGTCATGCAGGGACAAAAACCACCGATCTACGCGGTCATGCCCGGACGTTGCTACCGCGTCGACACCCCCGACGCGCGTCACCTGCCGGTGTTCCATCAGATCGAAGCGTTGGTCATCGACAAGGGCATCAGCCTCGGTCACCTCGCCGGAACGATTGAACAGTTCCTCGCTGCGTACTTCGGCAACGACAACTTGAAAGTGCGCTTACGACCGTCGTTCTTCCCGTTCACCGAGCCCTCCGCCGAATTGGACATCACCTGTCCCTTCTGCGGCGGCTCGGGCTGTCGGGTCTGTTCGCAATCGGGCTGGATTGAGTTGGGTGGCTGCGGCATGGTCCACCCCAACGTGCTTCGCAACGGCGGCATCGACCCCGAGGAGTACACGGGCTTCGCCTGGGGCTTCGGCATCGATCGTCTCGCCATGAACCGCCACAACGTCGAGGACCTTCGCGTGTTCCTCGACAACGACCTTCGACTGCTCCAGCAGTTTTAGTAAGCGAGCAGAAGATATGAACCTGTATTTCTTGACGCTGCGCCGCTCCGCTTCGCTTCGCTGCTCGCAACACTCGTCGGTTGTCAACGGAGGTCTCTCGCTGTGAAGGTCTCACTCAACTGGTTGCGCGAAATGGTGCCCGTCACCTCCACGGTTGACGAACTGACCGCGCTCTTCAACGGGCTCGGGCTCGAAGTCGAAGGTGTCGAGCGCATCGGCCAAGGCCTAGGCGGCATCGTCACCGCCCAGGTACAGACGATCCGCGCCCATCCAAACGCCGACAAGATCCGTCTCGTCGACGTGATCACCTCGCCCGGCGCGGAGCCGTTGCAGATCGCGTGCGGGGCGTGGAACTTCTTCGAAGGTGATGTCGTCCCGCTGGCCACGCTTGGCTCCACGATGCCCGACGGCATGGCCATCGAGCGCCGAAAGATGCGAGGCGAGTGGTCCAACGGCATGTTGTGTTCCACTCGCGAGCTCGGTCTCGGCGACGATCACGCCGGCATCCTTCGCCTCGATCCGTCAACGGCGCTCGGGCAGCCGATCACCGAGGCATTGGGCATCGTCGAAGACGTTGTCTTCGACCTGAGCGTCAACCCGAATCGACCCGACGCCATGAGCGTGCTCGGCGTAGCCCGAGATGTGGCCGCCAAGCTCGGCCTTCCGTTCACGCCTCCAGCGGTGATCGCCGGCGTGATCGACGCGCCGCCTGCGTCGACCCAACGTGGCAGTGTCACCGCCACCGACCTGTGTGACCGACTCACGGTCACGGTGATTCGTGGCGTGCACGTGGCCCCCTCGCCCAAGTGGGTGCAGGACCGACTCCTCGTGTCGGGCATGCGACCGATCTCAAACCTCGTCGACGCGTCCAACCTCGTCATGCTCGAACTGGGCATCCCGAGCCATGCCTTCGATCTCGACAAGCTGGCCGGTCGCCGCATCGGCGTCCGGTGGGCAACCGCGGGGGAGAAGGTGACAACCCTTGATGAGGTCGAACGAACGCTCGCGCGAAACGGCGATGCTGACGGCGTGATCACCGACGGCGCCGACACGGCTGTCGGTATCGCCGCGGTGATGGGTGGACTGACCAGCGAGGTAAGCGACACCGCTACCTCGCTGCTGTTGGAGATCGCCCACTGGACACCGATGTGTATTGCTCGCACCGCCAAGCGCCTGGGGCTGCGAAGCGAAGCTTCGGCCCGATTCGAGCGCGGCACCGACCCCGAAGCCATTCCCGCTTCAGCGGCGCGGTTCGTCGAGATCGTCCGGCTCACGTGTCCGAGTGCGACCGTTGAATCGTTCGATGACATCCGCCCGGTGGCTGCGACACATCGATCAGTGCGCGTACGAACGAGCCGGGTGAACCTCGTGCTCGGTGCGGCGCTGACGGATGGCGAAGTCTCGTCATTGCTCAATCCCATTGGCTTCACGGCCACGCTCGTGGAACCGGGAGTGCACGACGTGGTGCTCCCGTCGTGGCGTCCCGATGCCATGGCCGAGATCGACGTCGTCGAAGAAGTCGGCCGCCACCACGGCTACGACAAGATCACCCGCCAACAACTTCGCACCGACCTCGTCGGTCGCCTCACGCCGCTGCAGCTTGACCGTCGTCGCATCGCCGACCTTCTGGTCGCCCGTTCGGCCAATGAGGTGTGGACGGCAACGTTCTTGAGCGAGGCCGACGTCAACACATCGGGCGTCGCCGATCGCATCGTTCGGGTGGCCAATCCGATGTCGCCCGACGAATCCGTCATGCGGCCGAGCCTTCTCCCCGGCCTGCTTCGAGTGATCGCCCACAACGGCAAGCATCGCAACGCGCCGAGTCGCTTCTTCGAGATCGGCCACACCTTCTCCACCCCGCGTCCGGATCAAATTCTCCCGTATGAACGGGAGCATCTCGCCGTTGCGTTGGCGGCGGAGGGTGACGACGCCCGCGCCGCCGTCGCCGTGCTCGATCAACTCATTGCGCTCCTCCGAACGGTGCCGGCGGCGCTGGCGGTACAGGCGGCCGAGGTTCCTGGCCTCCATCCCACGAGGTCCGGTCGAATCGTGAATACCGGGACCGGTTTTCCGCTCGGCGTGGTCGGCGAAGTTGATCCCG
>JAYSTV010000428.1:0-6408 GCA_043719425.1 Acidimicrobiia bacterium
CAGGACCGCAGTCCCGATCGCCGCGAGGCGTCGTCGTGTGGAGCCCAGGTGACTCATCGTTGGCGCTTCCGACGGCCGAGCGCAAAGGCGGCACCCGCCGCGCCCAGCACCGCCGCGGCACCGCCGATGAGAAAGGGCACCGATGACGTGGATGACGTCGATGACGTGGATGACGACGAGGTCGCCGCTTCGGTTGGCCCGGCGGTGGGCCCAACCACGGCGGCGCCCGACGAACCCGACGAATTCACGGTAAAGGCAAGCTCGCGGTCGTCGGAGACTTCGCCGTCGAAGTTGATCCGGCCCTTGATTGTGTACTTACCCTCCTGGAGCGAGTCGATCGACACCGTGATCCGCCCGGTCTGCCCAGGTCGAACGGTGCGGGGCAGACTTTGCATGTTCTTGATGAGCTTGCCGTTGAGGAGGATGTCGGAATCCAAGATCGCCTGGGTGGGGATCTTCCCGGAATTGAGAAAAGTCGCTTCGGCGACGAGTAGCTCGCCCTTTGCGGGTTGGTTCAAGAGGACGAACTTGGTGAACTCGCCCGACCGAGTGAATGTGCCCCGAGGTTCGAGACGGAAGGGAACGGTTTTACTGGCGATCACTAAAGGCTTAAGTCCAGCCGTGTCGGTGACGGTGAGCGTGGCCGTGTAGTCGCCGCCGAGTTGTTCGGCCGTTTCCCAGTCAAGGTGAACGTCGCCGTCCACGCCGGGAAGGACAGGAAAGTTCTGACCCTTCGTGGTGAGGGTGGCGACCTCGCTGCCGCCGCGCGAGATTTTGGTGTCGAGTTGGGCAGCCACCGACACGTTGCCGGTGTTGGCGATCTTGGCGGTGAAGCGCTGCGGCAATCCAACCTCAGCGTCCTCGACCAAGAAATCGCGGACGACTGCGCCCCGGCGCTCGACCCCGTTGACCGACACGGTGACCGGGACTTCGGCGGCCGTGCCGACGCCACTGCTGCCAGCCTTGACGACTGCGTTCGTCCGGGCAGCTTCAATGAAGAGCGTGCCTGTATATGCCCTATTTGGCGTGTCCGCAGGGACCTTTATCACAACTCGAATCGCTTCGGTCCGCCGTTCAACCACTTCAAAAACATCCCTGGGACGGTCATCATCGAGAGGTAAAAACGAGACCCACGGTGCTACTTCGCCGAGCGCTTTGACCGAGAAGGCCAGGGTGCCCGAGTCCCCGGAACTTGGCTCGTTGCTGAGCCGCAATGTCTGCACCTGTGAGCTGCCGCGGAGCGCCTCTTTGTACTCAAGTGAGATCGGAGAGATGCCGACCGCGCCCGCTCTGGCCGGAACCGGCGCCGAGACGACGGCAATGAGCATCGCCGCCGCGAGCGTAGTTCTCGCTGCACGTCGTGTGATGTGTCGTAGCTCTGGTGTCTTCATGGTCCGTCGTGTTCGATTCGTTCGAGTCTGCGGGTCGCATATTGCGGTACTTCTGACGCCGCTCAGACGCCGCTCGATTGTGTCACCCGTCGTGCCGATGTGGGGCCCAAGCAGATGGCCTGGGCCCCACCATCAACGTTGCTGTCGACCGCTCCCGGTCGACAGTGTTAGACGCTTTCGACAATCGTCCAGTGGTCGGTGGACTTAGGAGTGGGGCCAAGCAGTGAGGTCGGGAATCCTCGGTTCGACGGGTACACCGACCCATTGTCGGTCGGGCACTGCGACGAGGGCTCAGCCAGTGTTCGATATACCAGCTGAATGCCATTGGCTGCGGAGTACGAACCGATCTGAATGCCTTCGGTATAGATCGAGAACTCCAGTTTTCCGACATCGTTCGGACAGAGGGTCCGCTTGATGCTGTTGTCGAATTGGGCGACAGCTCCGAACGGAGCCGGCTTCGCCTCTGAAGCAAGGTTCGAGGGAACCGAACTGCGCAAAGTCCCCCCGATCGACTGGAGGTTCAGCGTCGTGCCCACACCAAACTTGGCGTCGAAGTGATCGATACGCTTGAGGTCGGTGCAGCTGACCGCGTTGTCGGGCAGCGAGTCGAGACACATGCTGGCAAACCTCACGCCAAGCCCGATACCGGCGTTACCGGTATTGCGGACAGAGAACGCCTGGTTTCCCGGCGTGTCAACGCCATCGAAGGTGAAGTTGCCGGTGCCGGTTTCAATATGAGCGTCGGGCTGAACCTCTCCAAATTGCACCGAGGTGAAGTCCTTTTCGAAGTTCGAGAACGGCAACACGTAGATATAGAACGTCATCGTGCTCGTCTTCGTCCCCGACGCAAAGGCAGACATGACGATCTTGTAGCGACCCCACGGCTGATGTTTCGAGATGCCGAAGGCTCCGTAGTACAGCTGCTTCGTCTGCGTCTGGCATTCGGCCTGGATGGCGGCGACCGCTCCAGAGGTCAGCTGTCCCGTCGATTGGGCTGCGCCAAACATGCCGCGCGGACCAGAACACTTCCCCGGGGTTCTGCTCGACGCGAATTTCGAGGCGTCAATCTGAGTCTTCTGCGATCCGTCAGGGTGATAGACGTCGAAGTAGACCCTCGCCGCGGCGGTGCTCGTGTCGATGGCGCCCCAAAGTTCGACGTACGCCTGAGTCGGTAAGTCGTGGGCGTTGGGCTGGATGTCGATCAACTGAGTGTTGTATTCCGTCGGCATTGTTGCTTCTTCGGTCCCGTCGTCGGTGGCGACGCACGGTGACCCGGCACCCACGAGCGGGGTGTCATCGTCGAGGTACTGCATTTTCGTGTCACCGGTCCACGACTTGTTCGCATCGGGCAAGGCCCAAGCGCATTCGATCTTGGGCGCGTTGATGCTGCCGCCGACGCTGGCCCCGGTCGACGCACTGTCAGCCGCGAAGACTGGTGTGCTGGCGAACCCTCCTCCGAGAAGCAGGGCACCCCCGATCAGCGCCCATGCACGCCGCGAGCGTGCCTGTGGTGTTCTGTTCACTGGTTGGTCTCCTTTCGACGGTGGACCGTCGACGTCGCGAGCATTTCCCACGTCGCATGCTGACTTGACCGCATTCCGTGATGCGCGCGCAAGCGCGATTGACACTTCGATCCACTTAGGCCACACGGTTAGCCAAAGCGGTTCGCGCGAGAAATCCGCCAAATCGCGCGCCAGCAACGTTTGCGCCTTTTGCGGCGCGGGAAGGGTCTCTTTCGGCTATGCGAATCCCCTTTGGCCACCGCCGTCACGCGGTGTGGTTTCGGGTTCAATCAACTTACGTGTTCAGCCCATGACCGGTACGATCCGAGGACCTGCACGCAACCTTGGAGTTGACCCGTGGCCGACCTGATCATCCGCAACGCAACGATCGTCGATGGAACCGGCGCACCGCCGCAACCAGGCGAGGTGAAGGTGGTCGACGGGATCATCACCGAAGTAAGCGCGCGTATCAGTGGTCGTGGGTCGCGTGAGATCGACGCCGACGGGCTGCTCCTCACGCCGGGCTTCGTCGATATCCATACGCACTTCGACGGTCAGGCCACCTGGGACCCCATGCTGGCGCCATCGTCGAACCACGGCGTGACGTCGATCGTGATGGGTAACTGCGGTGTGGGGTTCGCCCCGGCCCGCCCGACCGAGGCGGAGCATGCGTGGCTCATCGGCCTTCTTGAAGGCGTGGAGGACATCCCCGGCACCGCATTGGCCGAAGGTCTGCCGTGGGACTGGGAGAGCTTTCCCGACTACCTCGATGCGCTGGCGCGCCGTTCCTACGTGCTCGATGTGGGCACCCAGGTCGCCCACGCACCGCTGCGGGCCTACGTGATGGGCGAGCGGGGTGCCGATCACGAAGAGGCACCGACGGTCGATGAACTCACCACAATGGCGCGCCTTACTCGCGAGGCCATCGACGCGGGTGCTCTCGGGTTCACCACGAGTCGCACGTATATTCATCGGACGAAGGCCGGGAAGTTCCTCGGCACGCGGTTCTCCAGCGCCGACGAACTTCATGCACTCGTAGGTGCTCTTAGCGATGCGAAAACTGGGGTCATCCAACTGATCTCCGATGCCTATCAATCACTCGACGAGGACTACGTCGACGCCGAGCTCGCTCTCATGCGGTCCCTCGCCGAGGTGAGTGGACGGCCACTGTCCACCACGGTGCAGCAACCGTTCTTCGCCCCGGCGCGTTGGCGCAAGATGTTCGCGTCGCTCGGCGCCGGGCAGGCGGCCGGACTGGATATGCGGGCCCAGATTGCGCCGCGTCCGATCGGCGTCCTGCACGGTCTCGAAGCGAGCGTGAATCCGTTCATGCTGTGCCCCGGATACCGCGAGATTGCGTCGCTCCCAACCGACGAGCGGGTGCGCGCGCTTGGCGACGATGCACGTCGCACGCGCATCCTGGCCGAGTACGACGCGCTCGGCACCTACGACGGTATCCTCAACGATCTCGTCCACGGGCTCGCCCATCTGTATCCGATGAGCAATCCGGTCGACTACGAACCCGCGCCGGCCGACTCCATCGCCGGACGAGCGGCCGTGCGGCGACTTTCGCCGGCGTCGCTGCTCTACGACACCCTCCTCGAAGACGGTGGACGACGGTTGTTGTATATGCCGCTGTTCAACTACGTGGCCGGCGATCTTTCCGAGGTGCGAGAAATGCTCCTCTCACCCGTGGCCATGGTTGGCCTGTCCGATGCCGGCGCCCACTGCGGGGCGATTTGTGACGCGTCGTTCCCGACCACGGCCATGTCGCTGTGGACCAAGCGGACCCGCGGCGAGCGCATCCCCGTCGAGACGATCGTTCATCACCTCACCCAGCGCACGGCGTCCCATGTCGGGTGGCATGACCGCGGCGTGATCGCTCCGGGTTGCCTGGCCGACCTGAACGTGATCGATCTCGACGCGCTCTCGGCCGCCCCGCCCGCCATCGTGAAAGACCTGCCGGCCGGTGGTCGTCGACTCAACCAGACCGCCACCGGATATCGGGCCACCATCAAGCGAGGCGTGGTCACGTTCGAAGGCGGTGTGTCGACCGGAGCGTTGCCGGGTCGCCTCGTGCGCGGCGCCCAGCCCGGCCCGGAGGCATCGCGGCCGTAGGATCGGTTCCGTATGGGACTGAACTTTGTCATCATCGGCGGTGGACCGGCCGGGAATCAGGCTGCTACCTATGCGGCGCGCCTTGGCGCTACGGTCACGATCGTTGAGCGCGACGTGATCGGTGGCGCCGCCCACCTGTGGGACTGCATTCCGTCGAAAACGATGATTGCGACCGGAGGGGCAATGAGCTTTGCTCGTCGGATCGAGGGGATGGGGCTCGACACGATGAAGCCCCAGATCGACCGTGACAGCTTGCGCGAACGGGTGACGGGTATTGAGGACCGGCTGGCATCGTCGATCACCCAACAGCTCACTAGCCAAGGCGTGCGGATGGTGAAGGGCACGGCAGTGCTCGATGGTCCCAACGTGGTGGTCGCCACCACCGCCGATGGAACCGTTGAACGAATCCCTGCCGACGCCATTCTCGTGGCCACCGGCACTCGTCCTCGGATTCCCGAATGGTGCCAGCCCGACGGCGAGCGAATCCTGACGACGCGTGATTGTTACCCGCCGTCGGAGATACCCGAGCACCTCGTGGTGATCGGCTCCGGGGTGACCGGCGTGGAGTTCGTGCACATGTTCTCCTCGCTCGGTTCCAAGGTCACGCTCGTGGTGAGCCGCCAGCAGGTCCTGCCGCAGAAGGACCCCGAAGTGGCCGCCGTGCTGGAAGACGACTTCCTTCGTCGAGGGGTGTCGCTACTCAAGGGAGCGCGCGCTATCGCCATTGATCGCGAAGGCGACGAGGTCGTCGTCCGTTGCGACGACGGTCGAACCGTGCGCGCCACACATGCGGTCCTGGCCATTGGCTCGGTGGCCAATACCGACGGACTCAATCTCGCCAGCGCGGGCGTGGAAACCGATCGTGGTGGCTACGTGACCATCGGCCATCACTGTCAGTCGAATGTGTCCCACATCTATGCCGCGGGCGACGTGTCGGGCAAGCTTCCGCTGTCGAGCGTGGCATCGATGCAGGGTCGCAAGGTGGCCGAGCACGTGAATGGACTGCACACCCGCCAACATCGCCACCTTGACTACGACAAGGCGGCCAGTGCGATCTTCACCGAACCCGAGATTGCCGACGTTGGCCTGGCCGAAGCCGATGCCTTTGCCATGGGTCGAAAGATGCGGGTCACCAAGGTTCCGTTCTCGGCGTCGGCCAAGGCGCTCATCAACAACGACGCCCGCGGGTTCGTCAAGATCATCAGCGACCCACTGACCGGCGTGGTCCTCGGAGGTTCGATTGTGGGCCGTCATGCTGCGGAGCTGATCAGCGTGATTGCGCTGGCCGTGACCGCCGGACTCAAAGTGAGCGACATCGCCGACTCCATGCTGGTGCATCCCGCCCTCTCCGAGGCTCTCGCCGAGGCCGCCGAATGACCAACCACTTCCGTTGGTGA
>JAYSTV010000429.1:0-2648 GCA_043719425.1 Acidimicrobiia bacterium
GCGCGAGCGAGGGCGAGACGCTGACGCTGGCCGCCCGATAGTGAAACGCCGCGCTCGCCGAGCCGCGTGCGACGACCGTCGGCGAGGAGGTCAACGAACTCGTCCGCTCCACTGGTCACCATGGCGGTGTCGATACACGACTCATCAAGCGCAGCGCCAAGAGCCAGGTTGTGATCGATCGTGCCGGAGACCACCAGCGGCTCCTGGAACACCATGGCGATCCGGTCGGTGTCGGTGCCGCGCACGCCGGCCGTCGGCGGATCGAGCCCGGCGAGAACGGAGAGCAACGATGACTTTCCCGAACCGGTCGCCCCGACGATGGCCGTCACGCGGCCACGCAGTATGCCGACGGTGACATCGTCGAGTGCTCGTCGTCCATCGTCGTGCACGAGCGAGACGTTGCGGAGGTCGAGAACGTTCTGACCGTCGAGCGGAGCGATGATCGCCAGCGGGGGTGGGGTGGCGTTGGCCAACAACGCTTCGACGCGGGCCAGCCCCGTGCGCGACCGGGCCATGTCGAACATGGCCCACGCCAGAAGAAGCAGCGGCCATACCAGCAGGTTGTACAGCGACACCACGGCCACGACATCACCGACTGACATGGCGTTGCGCTGCACCCGCCACGCGCCGACAAACACGAGGCCCACATTGACGAACTGCGGGACCACCCCTTCGAGCACGTTCACCGTGCTGCGCAGCCGCACAATCTGGAGCTTGTGGTCGCGCAGTCTGGTGATCTTCGGCTGAGCTCGGTCGGTCATGTGGTGTTCGAGGCCGAGAGATTTCACCGCCGAAATGCCGTCGACCATCTCGTGGATCACGCCCGCGAGTTCGGCCACGTCTTGCTGCACCGCTTCGTTGGGTCCTTCGGCCAACGCCTGAAACCGTTCGTTGAGGAGCAACGTGAGGGGGAGGACGATGGCCGACACAATCGCCATCGGGATATCGACGGAGAGCAACCAACCGATGGCCACGGCGATAAGCACGACGACCCCCAGCGCATACGGCAACGGATGAAGGACGGCGGTCGCCGCATCGGGATCGTTGTCGGCATTGCCGAGCAAGGTGCCCGTTGGCGTCTGGCGATAGAACGACAGCGGCTGGTGGATCAGGTGCTCGACCACGAGTCGTCGCCACGTGTGTGCACTGGTGTGGGCCAGACGGGCGGCGTTGATGCGTCGCAGCAGGGCCGAGGCCAGACGAAGCCAGCCCACCCCTCCGAGCAGGAGGAGTAGGGCGACCTTGTTGTCGCGGGCGAAGGAGAGGGCCGACGGGAGGGTGCCGCCATCAAGCAGCGGCGTGATGACTCGGTCAACCACGCGGCCGAGGGTTTGACTCCATCCGACGGTCAGCAGCGCGAACAACATCGCGCCCCCGACGGCGAGCGTGAAGAGTTTCGGCTCACGGCGGGCGTAGAGCGCCACGAGGCGAGCGTCGGTCCGCCAATGCCGCCGCCGTGCGGGCGTCGACTCCATGGTCGGATCGGTGAAGGGCTCGTCGGACAAGGCCGTCAATCCTCCCACCGGACCAGCCACGAGAAGGAACGAGTTTCCGGGCCGATCCTTGTGCGCAAGGTCGCTCTGAGCGCTACCCAGGTACCGAAAAGGGGTCGCCGAAGAGGTCGCCCGTCTCCGCCACCCGTTCGAGGACGTCGGAGGCCACGAACTTCAACGGCGTGCCACCCGCGCCGTTCTGGACCTCGTCCCATCGCAGCGGCGTCGACACCGTCGGCGTCGGCCGAGCTCGAAGGGAGTAGGCACACACGGTGGTCTTGGCGCTCACGTTCTGGCTCCAGTCGATCAGCACTTTGCCGGGCCGCAACTCCTTGGCCTGCTTGGCGACGATGCGGTCGGGGTGGGCGGCGGCCATGCCGTCGGCGAGACGGTGGGCCAGTTCGGTGGTGCCGCCGTCTCCTCGGTAGGTCATCGGTTCGGGTGGTGTCGCGTAGAGCTGCATGCCTTTGGATCCGCTGGTCTTGGCTTGCATGGTCATGCCTAGTGGGATGAGCACTTCGGCGATGAGCAGCGCGACCTCGCAGCATTCGGCGATGCCGGTCCCCGGTCCGGGGTCGAGGTCGAACACAAGGCGATCTGGCTCCCACGAATCGTCGGCGGCGCGGTGCATCGGTACGTGAAGTTCGAGCGCCGCCAGGTTGGCCAGCCATACCAGGGTGGGCAGGTCGCGGCACACGATGTAGGTGTTGTCGTGGAGCTCCACGCGTTGGAGCCAATCGGGAGCGTGCGACGGAATGTTCTTGTTGTAGAAACTCTGTCCGTCGACGCCGTTGGGATAGCGCTTCATGGTGATGTTGCGTCCGCTCAGGTGAGGAAGCATCACCGGTGCTATGCGTACGTAGTAGTCGATGACCTGACCCTTGGTGGTGCCATCCGGATAGAGCACCTTGTCCAGGTTGGTCAGCGTGAGCTGACGGCCCTCGATCTCCGTCGTTAGGCTTTGCCCAGCCATTGCCGGCGCGGCCTACGACGCCTTCTTGGCCTTGGCTGCCGCCAACGAAGCCTCAAGCGCAGCCATGAGATCGACGATTTTCGGGGCTTCGCTCGGCGCCGGGAGTTCGTAGACCGTGCCCATCGACTTCGCCTCGATCAAGGCCTGAACCTTTTCGCGGTATTCGTCGCGGTACTGCGACG
>JAYSTV010000430.1:0-2645 GCA_043719425.1 Acidimicrobiia bacterium
CCGCGCGCCGCCCCCGTCACGACGACCCGCCGTCCGGACAGACGATCCCGGATCGCAGCATCGGCGATAGTGGACTCGCTCGACATGGGCGCATCATAGGAGGCGCCGGTGGGCGACGACCCCGTCGTCGGTGAACGCTCCGTTACCGATCCATACGTGACGCCAAGGTCCAGAACTCCCGGATGTCGCCGATCAGCCGAGCGACAAACCGCTTCGTGGCCGCCGACGCTGCATCGATCATTGTCGAGGCGACTCGTCGACACCGCGGTGAAGGCGGAACGTTGTGATCTCGATCATGGAGCGAACGGTATCGACCCCCCTAGATTTGTGATCGTGACCTCCGACTGGGCCCGACCGATCGTGCACGTGGAAATCGACGCGATCGACCCCGAGGGCAACCCAATCACGCTTGTCCAGCAGTGAACCAAGGCGCGACTGGCCTACGACGTCGCCTCGCCGACGAGATCACTCAAGCTGACGCTCCGTTGCTCGTCGCCGAGTTGTTCGACACCGCCGACGCGGCGGCCGAGGCCATTATCGACTTGGCCAGGAAGTCGTGTCCCGGGGTCGTTGGAACGCTGATCGTCCGCGCTGGATCCGGGCTCGTTGTCGGCCTTCACGGGCATCGCGATCGCGTCGTCGTCAAGGTGCATCGACCTCACCTGGCGTCGCACGTCGGGGCCATGACACTCGCTCAGCAGCGGCTCCATCAGGCTGGTCTGCCGGTTCCTGCTCCACGCCTGGCGCACCCCGTTTCTCTCGGACGCGGCGTCGCCACAGTCGACGAGTGGCGCCACCAAGGCAACACCTTCGACGTCCGGCCTCCGTTACGCCGACGCGCCCTCGCGCAAACCTGTCACGCCATCGTGGCGGCGCTTCCTCCCGACCACTTGGCCAGTCTTGCGCCGTCATGGACCGGTCGCTTCATGACCCCGCATTCGGCGATCTTCGACTTCGAGGCCACCGCCAACGGCGCGGAGTGGATCGACGCTCTCGCCGACGAAGCCCTGACAACAAGGCGCATTGCCCTCGACCGAAGCATCGGACACAACGTGGTGATGCACACCGACCTCCGACCGGAGAATGTGCTGCTCACTGAAGTCGACGGCGATCCATTCGTGAGCACCATCTACGATCTCGACAGCCTTGCGTGCGATGTCGAACCCTGGCTCGTTGGCGGCGTGGCGCGGGCATTCTCGACAAACTGGTCCCAGCCCGACCCGATGCTTCCCACGGTCGCCGAGATCCGCATGTTCGTCGCCGACTACGAAGGAGCGCGGGGCGATGCCTTCACGGCGGATGAGTGGCGCCTCGGCGCAGCTGGCGTGACGTATGCGTTGGCGTATTCGGCTCGTTGCGAACACGCCCTCTATCCCAACGGCGCCGACGCCCGGTGGGGACCGGGCTGGCGTCAGCTCCTACGCGACTGGCACTCGTGTCAACAACCCTGAAACACCGGAGCGCGCCGCTCCAGCATGCTGGCAATCCCTTCCTCCGCATCCGCCGTCGCCGAGAGGACGTCCTGCGTCCGCCGCTCGTGGAGCAGCGCCGTGCGGACGCGAGCGGCGAGACCGTTACGCAAGGTCGCTCGCGTGGCCTGCACCGCCAACGGGGCGTTGGCCCCGATTTCCATCGCCAGGGCGAGGGCGGTCGCTCGCACGTCAACTTGGGCAACCAGCCGGTTGGCCAAGCCCAGCGCGAACGCTTCATCGCCGCTGACTCGACGCCCGGTCAACAGCAGGTCGGCCGCGTGCGCCGAGCCAATCAATTCAGGAAGCGTGATCGAAATACCAAATCCAGGATGGATGCCCAACTTGACGAAGTTGGTGGCGAAGAACGCCTCCCGACAGGTCACCCGAAGGTCACATGCCGTGGCCAAACCGAATCCGGCGCCGACCGCCGGCCCGTGCACGGCGGCCACGATCGGCACGGCGATCTCGAATACCCGAAGCGCCGCTTCGTAGAACGGACCGATCTCCGACGCCGTGTCGGTTTGCACGTATTTGCCGAAACTCGCCGCCTTCTCGCCGGCTCCACCCGAGAACTGGGCCCCGGCGCAGAACGACTTTCCTTCGGAGCAAAGCAACACGGCTCTCGCTCCATCGGCGACGGCCGATTGCGCGGCGTCGACGGCCGCGTGTAGAAGTTCAGCCGACGCAAAGTTGTGCGGCCCCTGCTGGAGCTCGACGACAACGACATGATCGGCGACAGACACACCAACGAGAGATTCAGCCATCTCATCATGCTGCCACGAGCCGCTTCCTCCTACCGAGTCCCCACGGAGCCCCGACCGAGCCCCTACCGAGCCCTACGCAGCCCCGGCTCCGGCCTAACGAGGCCGTGCCTTGGTGCAGGCCGCTACCGAGACCGGCCAACCTGACCAACGACAACCACCGAATCAGGGGCCGACGGATCGCCAATGATGTGCACCCCAAAACCAATGTGGGTCACGCGGTTGTTGGTCAAGATGGCCACGTGGCGCGGCGAGTCGACGAAGAATCGCTCGTCGGCCATGTCACCCTTCGGGAACGGATTCCAGGGGCGAATCACTTCACCGAAGCTTGGGTAGCCAATCTCCGCGGCCCGCACGGCGCACAGTGTTGGCGGGCAGTGGGATGTCCCCCGACCGGCGTAGACCGGTTCTC
>JAYSTV010000044.1:0-10548 GCA_043719425.1 Acidimicrobiia bacterium
CTTCACGGCGGTCTCGGCCAAGAGTCGAGAGACCGGGTCATGGCCCGCATTCGTTCTGGCGCCACCGAGCTTCTGATCGCCACCGACGTCGCCGCTCGCGGACTCGATATCGACTCGCTCACTCACGTTGTGAACTACGACGTTCCGTCGGCCCCCGAGGCCTACGTGCACCGCATCGGTCGTGTCGGTCGTGCCGGCCGCGAAGGTGTGGCCATCACGCTGGCTGAGCCGCGTGAGCAGCGCCTGCTGGAGAACATCGAGCGATTGACCAAGCAGAAGATCGCCGTGCAAAAGGTGCCGTCGGTTGCTGACCTTCGGGCCAAGCAAATGGAAGTCACCGTGGAGACGATTCGGGCGGCGCTCACCGCCGACGACATCGAAAACTACGCCGGCATCCTCGATCAGTTCGCCGAAACCGAACTTCGCAATGTCGCTCTTGCCGCTATCCGTCTCGCTCACCTGAGCAACGGAGCCACCGTCGACGACAAAGAGATCCCCGACGCGTCGTCACGACTGCAGCGCGGCGTCGGTGAAACGAAGGGTCGCTTTGATCAGGGTGGAGCTGACCGCTGGAACGACGACGGCCCTCGAAAGCGGCCCCCCAGCAAGGGCGGCAGCGGCGAATGGGCCGAGCGCCCAGCCCGCCCAGGTGGCGCCCCCAAGGGCGGCTCCGGCGGACCGACGGCCAAGCTCTACATCGGGCTCGGCCACAAAGATGGCGTGCGCGCTGGCGACCTCGTGGGCTCCATCGCCAACGAGAGTGGCCTCACCGGCCGTGACATCGGACCGATCAAAATCGCCGAGCACTTCTCCGTTGTCGGAGTCCCCGTTGGTTCGGCCGAAGACGTGATTGCCACTATGCGCAAGGTGATGTTGCGGGGCAAGAAGGTCACCGTCCGCCGTTTCGTCGAAGACTAACGCTCTGGCCGACGCGCTCAGAAGTGGGTTGGGTTCCAGGGTGCTCTCGTGGTGCGGAACAAGCGGTCGACGCGCTGAGCGCTGCCAGCCGTGTGCTCATCGGCCCGTCCGGCTCGGACGAAGGCGGCGAAGGACGCACCTCCGAACGCGATGCTGGCCAGTTCGTTGGCCGTGATCGTGACGTCGGCTTTGGCCCTGCTTCGTTTGCAGGTCGAACCCTCCGGACTCGCATCAATCGTGTAACGGCCGACGGCGAACCCGGACCCGACTCCGTTGTCGATTACGTCGATGGTGATCCGGTCGGTGCCTTCGTAGGAGCGGGCGGTCAACGTTTGCGGCACGTCGAGAATCCGCGCCCACAGTCGGTCAAGGCAATGCGAACGGTTCACTCGGCGCTCGTCGACCACGTAGAGGTGTGACTCGTCATCGACGGGGCACTCCTCGATCGTGACCTTCGAAACCCACGCCATCGAGCAAAGGAACTCAATGAGACGATGGTGTGCCGCCGAGGTCACGGCGACAAACTCGTCAACGACCAATGTTGAGCTTGGCCGGCCCGAACTCCAATCGTCGCTGCCGTTGTACCGCACGAATCCATCGACGTTTCCCGACGAGTCGCGGGTGATCGCAATGTGACCTTTCCAGATCCACTTCTCCGGCGCGGTCATCAGACCGAAGGACTGCTGCCATCGTGCAGCTTCGCGATCGATAACTCCGGCTGTCTCTTGGCGCATCCTCTCGTAGGCCGGTCGACACAGTGCGATTGCGCCGGCGCTGTCGACGAGCTCAACGTTTCTCGACGATCCCTTGCCGGGGGCCGACCGAAATTCGATCCCCGGGGTAGCAATCGCAACGCTGACGGACTCGGTCACGACGCCAAATCCAAAGCGCGCATAGATACTGAACTCCGATGCAAACAAGATAGCGAGCGGTTCCCCCCGCTCCTTCGCGTCGCTCAGATCCGTCGTGATGGCCGACCGCAGGATGGACTTTCCACGATGAGTCGGCAGTACGGTCACGCCAGTCACCGCGTTCGCCGGCAACGTCGCTCCGCCCGGCATCGTGATGTCTGTGGTGAAGCTCGCGTAGGTGCCGACCATGCGAGTGCCGTCCATCGCGGCAATGCCGCGTTGGCTGTCAAACACGGCCTCGATGAACGGATACCGAAGGGGATCAGGCAGGTCGAGGAACCCAACGGCCATGGCATCACACCATGGGGCAATCTCGTCACGCGTGATCGGACGCAGCTTCACGGTCATCACACGACACTACGGTCGCCGCTTGCCTCCGAGCCGCGGAGTTCTCGCGCGCTGGGCGCAGTTCACGCATTCGCTCGCCGTGGGCACGGCGAGCCGTCGTTCATGCGGAATCGGCACGCAGCACGTTTCACAGAGAGCAGGACCGGCGTCGGAGAGCCGCGCTTCGGCGACAGCCAACTGGGAGATGGCTCGGAGGTAGTCGTCCCGTCGACCGGTCAACTGCGACCGCTCGAAGGCAATGGTGTGTCCCTCAGGATCGTGCTCGTCGTCGGGAGGGCTCGCGTCGGCGGCTTCGGCCAAGTCATCGAAGGCGGCGGTCAGCGAGGCGACGAGTGCTTCGAGTCGACGACGCTCCGTGACGATCCGAACGCGTAGCTCTGCGGTTGCGAGTTCGGAATCGTCCACGTCGCTCATCATCGCCGGTCCAGCTGCGCCATCAGCGAGGGAGCGTTGCAGCGATCGCCGCGCATCCCGCCACGTATCTGTCTTTCCGTGGCGGGATGGATGCCGACGTGCCCGCGCGTCGGACACAACCCTGCTCGGTCTCGTCAGGCACGTCACGTTCGTCGAAGGAGTGTGGTTCGACCAAGCAGTGCGGGCGAGGGTACGGCGAGTTCATTGGTGCGAGTGTTGTCCGGCGGAGATGACCGGCTTTATCGTGGTTACGAGCGCGTTGCAGCAGTTTGAAGCAAACGAAGTTTCGCTGGGGTGCCGCGAACTTGGGGCATCACGACGCTGCTGCGGCGAAAAACCTTTGGGCGAACCGGCTCCACTTTAGTTGGTTGCCCCTCGACAGCGCTTAAGTGGAACTGCCATCACCTAGTGCAGCGGCGACTTCGTAAAACGCCTCCAACCGCCGGGCAGCCCTTCGAGCCCGCTCCTTCGGGTCGGCAGCAAACAGTGCCTGCTGCCCCGGATGGTAGGAGGCGATCTCGGTGAGGCGCCGGAGACGGACCAGGTCCGAATGACGTCGGCGCAATAGTTTCCACGACTTCTGCGCGTCGCCTCCCTGGAGCAGCACCACCTCGATCTTCGGCGCCAGTTCGAGGAGACGGACAATCGTCGGCAAACCCAGGCTCAGCTCGGGCCCCTCTGGTTTACGGTTGATGTACCACGGGTATGCGTTCCACGGCAGCAAATCCGCCGCGGTCAGCCCGGCTTGGACGAGTTGAGTGCACTGCAACTCAGCCGACGGATCGTTGTTCTCAACGCACAGAAAGCCGGACCCTCTATCGCTGTCGAGGGTTGCCGGTCCGGGATCACGAAGGATGCTCAGCACACGCGCGTCGACGCCACCGTGGAGGGGAGCGACATAAGGGGCCCAACCAAGTCCCTGGGTCCGAATCTCGTCGACGTAGTGATTGATTGGGGCGATGTGTGGATCGAATCGGCGTTCCCACTGGTCGTGTCGAAACGAGGCGTCGCCCATCAGCCGTGCCATGGCGCCGAGTTTCCCACAGCAAGATCGACGAAGGTCGGCGGACGCCAACTGGCTCAGGCTGAACTGACCCTATCGAACTCATGCGTTCGCTTGCGTCGCTACTGACCGGATCGAAGAAGTGAGATGCTCGAACAGATCACTTGACATAGACGAACTTACGTTCTACATTGTAGACATGGCCAACGTTGCTGCGCACCAGATTGAGACCTTGGCGTCGCTCTGCCTGCCGCGCAGCTCAGCCGTGCACTGGGACCCCAGCGCCGCCAAGATCGGCTTGCAGCAGCTTCGACGGTTGCGGGGCGAGATCGCTGCGTTCGAAGCCGTTCTCGTCGGTGTGCTCAAGGATGAGACGGGACGTGACACCTCGGCGATGTTGGCTCGCGGGTTCGGCATGTCGAACGCCGAAGCGGCCCGGGCAGTGAAAGTGTCAGGTGTTGTTGAACGTGTGCTCGGGGCAAGTGACGCGTTGGCCTCGGGTTCGGTGAGTGGCGAGCATCTGCGTCATCTCAGTCTCGTGAAAGACAACGGCGAAGCAGCCGAACTGTTGGTATTGGCGCCGAGTCAGTCACCGGAGGAGTTTGGTCGAACCGTCGAAGCGTTCCTCATCGAACGTGACGCCAAAAGCGTCAAGGAACGCCAACGCAAAAGCCCGGTCACTCAAGTTTTTCAAAACCGACGACGGTTGCATCGGTATGCGTGTTGTCCTGCCGCCGCTTGACGGTGAACAGGTCAAAGCGTCAATCAACACGGCCTGCGACGCGGCATGGCGTACCGCGCATCCGGAACGCGCCGAAACGGTCGGCGGGCACGACGATGATTCGCGTGAACAACGCCTCGCCGATGCGTTCGTCGCCATCGTGAACGGCACCGCTCTTGGCGGTCAGGCCCGGACTGCGTTGATCGTGACCGTGAAAGCGGAAACGTTGGAAGCCAACATCACCGGGGTTGGCCCGATCCCGGTTGAAGACGCGCTGAAACTCGTTGAAGATCCCCGGACCGATCTGTATGCGGCGGTGCAGGCGATGGATGGAGCGATCATGAAATTCGGGCGGGATCGGCGGTTCGCGTCACCGATGCAGAAGTTGGCGCTGGTGGTTCGCGACGGCGGGTTCTGCACCAAAGCCGGCTGTGAACAGCCCTGGTACCGCTGCGACGCCGACCACGTCGACGAATATGACAACGGCGGTCTCACCAACATCGAAGACCTCCGATTGTTGTGTCGATCTAGCTGTCACAAGCATCGTCACGAAACCGGTGAAGACCTCACCCGACAACTCGACGGGACCTGGACCGTCAATGGTGAAACCTTCCCACCCCTTCCACGGCCACACCATCGACCGCGCAGCCTCGAGTCCAAACAACGACTCCGCCACTTCTGCCGCATGACTGGACGACCCGACCCGTACCCCGAACTCGCGGCCTGAACACCACGAACAACCGGATCGTCCAAACCGCTCCTAGATAACTGAATCCCGGCCCGGCCCGGCCCGGCCCGGCCCGACCGTCGGCCAAGCGCTGCTAGCCGTTGACAACGACTTCGGCGAGGTAGCCGTCGGGGTCGCAGAAGGCGAAGAAGCGCTGCGTCCCGAACTCGCGCACGTCGCCGGTCGATGCGCCCGCAGCGACGAGCCGGGCGAGCAGTTCGTCGAACGCCTCGGAGTCGGTGGCGAGGAACGACGCGTGGTCAAACCGGGCGGTGCCATAGAAGACCGCCGCCGGTGGCGTGAGGAGCTCCGGCGCGTCGGCGAGGGCAACCTCGGTTGCTTGCAACGTGGTGCCGCTGCTCAAGGGAATGAGAACGATCTTGCGTCCGTCACCACCCAGGCGAGGAAAGCCCGGCATCGGTTCGATGCCGAAGATGCTTCGGTAAAACTCGGTGAGTCGATCGACGTCACGTGATGACGTGGACACGTGGTCAAAACCGGTTACCAACGCTCGACTCATGAAACTCCCCGTATCGGTTGGCCCGGGTCCCGAGCCTGAAGATCGCCACCGTACTTCGTCACCCGAGTGATCGCTCTACCCCTTCACCGAACCGGCGAGTAGGCCCTTCACGAAGTAGCGCTGCAGAGAGAAGAACACCACCAACGGCACGATCGTCGACACGAACGCGGCGGCCGTGAGGAGCTGCCACGCCTGACCCCGGCTTCCGGAGAGAGACACGAGTGCAGCAGTCACGGGCTTGTTCTCTTCACCGCCGAAGATCTTGCCGACGAAGAAGTCGTTCCAGATGAAGATGAACTGGAAGATCGTGAGTGACGCAATGCTCGGCACGGAAAGCGGAAGCACGATGCCACTGAAGATCTTCATGTGGCCGGCACCGTCGATCTTGCCGGCTTCGATGAGTTCGGATGGCAAAGACGCAATGAAGTTCTTTAGAATAAAGATGCAGAACGGGAGGCCGAACACGGCGTGAGCGATCCAAACCGGGAACACCGTGTGGTTGAAAGGCAGCGGTGGAAAGACCGGGACCGAGCCGATGTGGGCGCCGTTGTTGAACAACTTCAGCAGGGGAATGATGGCCATCTGCAGCGGCACCACAAGAAGGGCGACAACACCGACAAAGACCCATTCCCGGCCCTTCCATTCCATCCAGGAGAAGGCGTACGACGCAAGAAGCGCAAGCGCCACCGAGATGAAGACGGCGGGGAGGACGATCTTGAAGGAGTTCAGGAACGGGTGGCCGAGATCGACGCCCGACTCCTTGCCGAGCACCTGGGTGTAGTTGTTCAGCGTGACCTGCGGGTGCGCAAAGACCGTCCACCAGCCGGTGGACTTGATCTGGCGTTCCGGTCGGAACGAGGTGACAAGCAGACCGAACGTGGGGACTGTCCACAGAATGGCCAGGAGCCAGACAAAGAACTTTCCGCGACTGGAGCCGAGCGTGGCACTCAGTTTCTTGCCCAGCGGGGCGTCGCGAGCGACGTCGATCACCGACGAAGACGACGAGGAAGGCGTGATCGCAGTCATGTCAGCCAGCCAGTTCTGAGGCGCGCTTTTGGCCTCGGGAGTTGAGTACCACGACGGGTATGACCATCAGGAAGAGCACGACACCGAGGGCGGCCGCCACATTGTCCCGGTTTTGCACACTGAAGTTCGTGTAGTACTCGTTGGCGATCGTGCTCGTATTGAAATTGCCGCCGGTCATGGCCTGCACGATGTCGAAGGCTTTGAGCGAGGCAATAGTTCCGGTCGTGATCACGGTGAGAAGAGCCGGCCGGATGAAGGGGACAGTGATCTTGTAGAAGATCTGTCGGTCGGTCGCCCCGTCGACGCGAGCCGCCTCGGCGAGCGACTCGGGGACGCCTTTGATGGCCGCCGACAGCACGATGAGCGCGAAACCGGTCTGGACCCAGATAAGCACGATGACGAGCAGAAGCGTGTTCATCCCGTACGAGCTCTCGATGATCCAGCTCCGGGTACCACTTCCACCGAAGAGTTTGGCCACGGCATTGAGCAACCCGTAGTTGAACGGCGGGCCGTCGTAGACGAATTTCCAGATGATTCCGGCGCCGGCCAGCGAAAGGGCGACGGGTATAAAGATCATGGATTTGACGATCGATTCGCGCTTCATCCCGTCGGCAAAGCGAGCAATCATCAGGCCGAAGATGGTGCTGATAGTGCCGCCGCCGATCACCCACAAAAGCGAGTTGAAGACCGACTGGCGGAGATTCTTGTCGCCGAAGATGAAGCCGAAGTTGGCGAACAATCCACGGTTGCCGGCCGGGAGCTGCGGATCTCGGGTGAAACTCAACACGATCGATTGGATGGCCGGCAGGAACAATCCGATGAACAGCAGAAGCAGGACCGGGCCAACGAACACTGCGAGCTGTCCACCACCGCGAAGTTTGGCGGGGAGCAGATTGGTGGCGGCGTAGATCAGGAGGAGCCCGCCGACGAAGCCGCCGATTCCTAGTCCGATGGTGAGTACCGCGCGAAGAATGTCGCCCATGCTGGTCAATCTCCAAGTGTGGTGGGGTGAAGACGTTGTAACAGAGAAGAAGGGAGCCGCGACGAGTCGCGACCCCCTTCTTTGAAAAAAGTCAGCAGCTGCTCAGCAGTTGCTGCTTGGAAACTTAGGCGGCCGGCCAGCTTTTCTCGATGGCGTTCAACGTGTCGTCGGTGCTTTGACCGGTGATCCAGTTGGTGCCCTCTTTCCAGAAGGAACCGGCGCCAACGGCACCTGGCATGAGGTCAGAACCGTCGAAGCGGAACACGTCGGCCGACTTGCCGATGTTGGCGAAGACCTGATCGAACTTGTCGGGCAGCAGCGTCGTGTCATAGTCCTTGCGGGGCGAGAACTTGCCGGCATTCTTGGCCGCGGCGTTGGCGAAGTCGACCGAGGTCAGGTAGCGAAGGGTATCGACCGTCTCGGGCTTGTTGTTGGTGATCGACAGGATGTCGCCGCCGCCAAGCATGGCCTTGGGATCGGAGGCCTTGGCCATTGGGAGGTAGAAGGCGCTAATGGTTCCGGCGTCACCGAACACGGTGCCGGCGGTCCAGAACGACTTGTAGAAGTTGGCCTGGCGGTGCATGTAGCACTTGCCGTCCTGGATCGGGAGGCCGCCGTCTTGGAAACGGGTGGTGGCGATGGCCTTGACGTTGCCGACGTACTTGTCGTTCTTGAGGTACGAACCGGCGGCGTCGAGGGCCGTCTTCACGATCGGTGAGTTGAACGGGATCTTGTGGTTGACCCATGCGTCGTAGTTGGCCGGGGTCGTGGTGCGAAGCATCATGTCCTCGGTCCAGTCGGTGACGACCCAGCCCGTGGCGCCACCGGACTCGATACCGGCACACCACGGCGTGCCGCCGTCGGCGACGATCTTGTCGGAGAGGGCCTTGAGCTCATCGAGACTCTTCGGGATGGTGTAGCCCTTGGCGGCGAATGCTTTCGGGTTGTACCAGACAAAGGACTTGAAGTTCGACTGGAACGCCGCGCCGTAGAGCTTGCCGTCGACGGTGCCGTAATCGGTCCAACCGCCGAGGAAGTTCTTGTCGAGGTCGGCCTTGACGTCGGCCGGAAGGGCAACGAGCTTGCCGCTCTTGGCAATGGTGGCGAGGAGGCCTGGCTGCGGGAAATCGAGGACGGCCGGGGCAGATCCGCCGGCGAGACGGGTCTTCACGTCAGTCTCGAATCCTTTGTTGCCCTCCCACTTGACCTTGATGCCGGTGCACTTCTCGAATGGGGCCCAGGAGACGCCGAAGGCAGCGATGTCCTTGACGTCGTCGTTGGGCGAGTAGATGGAAACCGTCTTGCCCTTGTACTGGTTCTTGCAGGCAATCTTCCCGCCGGCAACGGAGCCGGAGGCCTTCGTGGTGGTTTTCTTCGTGGCAGCCATGGTTGGCGCTGCAACAAGGATCAGAGCGGTAGCGACCGCAGCCGTTTTCGCGATTTTCATCAGGTGTCCCCCAGGGGTTGTTCAGGTTGGTTGTTTGCCAGGCTTGCAAACGCTTTCAGAGTAGCAAGCCTACGCACAGTTTGTGTCACCTGTCACCCGTAGATCGATGAACCGTGAACACCTGGTTTGCCGGGCGGTACGGTCGGCGGCGTGCCTATGAGCGAATCCGAACTCGATGCCCTGGTTGATCGTCTGACCCTGGAGGAGCAGGTTTCGCTCCTCTCCGGTGTCGATAACTGGCATACCGCCGACCTTTCGGCCCACGGCATTCCGCCGATGCGCGTCACCGACGGACCGGCCGGTGCTCGCGGGACGACCTTCACCGGTCCGCCGTCGGTGAACGTGCCATCGGGGACGGCGTTGGCCGCCACGTTCGATCCGGCGCAAATCGAAAAGATCGGAGCGTTGCTTGGCCGTGAGGCTCGGGCGAAGGGCGCCCGGGTTCTTCTTGCGCCGACGGTGAACCTGCACCGCACGCCGGTCGGTGGACGGAACTTCGAGTGCCAGTCCGAAGATCCATATCTAAGCGCGCGTATCACTGTGGGCTATGTGCGGGGTGTGCAGTCCGAAGGCGTGGCGTCATGTGTCAAGCACTTCGTCGGCAACGACACCGAGTTTGAACGTATGACCATCGACAATCAGATCGACGAACGAACGCTGCGTGAGCTGTACCTGCAACCCTTCGAGGCGGCGGTCCGCGAAGCCGACGCACAGGCCATCATGACTGCGTACAACCGGGTGAACGGTCCGTTCGCCGCCGACTCGAAGGAACTCTTGACCGACATCCTTCGTGGCGAGTGGGGCTTCTCGGGCATCGTGATGAGCGACTGGTTCGGTCTGCACTCAACCGTCGAAGGAATTGAGGCCGGCCTCGATCTCGAGATGCCGGGGCCGACGCGCGATCGCGGCGCCAAACTCGTGGCGGGCGTGTCGTCGGGAGTTGTCGACGCCGCGCTCGTGCGCGCTTCCGCTCGTCGAATGCTGTCGTTTATGGACCGGCTCGGATCGTTTGCCGACGGCGGGCCCGGACCGGAGACGACGCGCGATGTTCCCGAAGATCGGGCGCTGATCCGCTCGACGGCGGCGGCGGGAATGGTGTTGTTGCGCAACGAGGACAGCGCCCTGCCCCTCTCCGTCGCTTCGCTGCGACGAGTGGCGGTCATCGGGCCGAACGCGGCGAAAGGTCGGATCATGGGTGGCGGGTCGGCCATGGTCAATGCCGTGCACGAGGTGCACCCGCTGGGCTCCATTCGTGGCCGCTTTGCTGCGGGTGGAGTCGACGTTCTTGATGCCGTCGGGTGCACGATCCATCGAACCCTTCCGCCGCCCCGCCGGTCGTGGGTCTCGGAGGCAACGATCGACTACTTCGCCACCGCTGAGGACATGGCGGCCGGCGCTGCGGCTGTTCGTTCGGAACCCCTCCCAAGGTTCAACCTGATCTGGCCCGATGATCCGAGCGAAGGTCTCACTCGCGAATCGTTCGCTTGCCGCGTGTCGTTCACGATCACACCGGATGCGTCAGGACCTTGGA
>JAYSTV010000431.1:0-2644 GCA_043719425.1 Acidimicrobiia bacterium
GACCTCGGTGCTCGAGTGGAAGCAGATGGCCATCGCCGGTGATGGAACTCGAACGATGATGTTGCGTGGAACAAGCGTCCGCCGCTACGCCGATGGGTGGGTCGTCTACGCGGCCGACTACTTCGATACGGCGCCGCTCGCCGACCCCGACATTCAGGCCGCGGCGATCGCCGCCGGGTCCACCATTACGGCGGCCGACATCATCCGCTACAGCCAACACCGGGCATACACGTCGTAGCGCAACACGAAACGCAATTTGACTGAGTCCAGTCCGTTCGCGATGAGATGCAGGGTATCCATGGCCGGGCTTCGTGACCTGAACACACACGTCGGTGTGGTGTTCGACTCGTTGGTTACGCCACCAGCTCTCAGCAGCTATGCAGACTGCGAGCTCTGGATCGCCCGCCAGACGCGCTCGGCGGTGAACGGGAGGTCGAGGTGCCGCACCCCGTAAGGCGACAGCGCGTCAATCACTGCGGACTGGATTGCGGGCGTGGCGACGACGGTGCCGGACTCGCCGATGCCTTTGACCCCAAGCGGGTTGAGGGGCGACGGGGTCTCCATCTCGTGCGTCTCGAACGAGATGGTCTCGGCTGTCGACACCACGCCGTAGTCGGCGAAGTTCGACGTGAGCGGCGTGCCGTTCTCGTCGTAGACCATCTCCTCGGTGAGACACGCTCCGATGGCCAGGCCGAGCCCACCGTGGACCTGTCCCTCCGCAATCATCGGATTGAGCAACGTTCCGGCGTCGTCGACGCACACGATCTGGCGCACCGTCACACCGCCGGTTTCGGTATCGACTTCGACTACGGCGACGCACGCAGCAAACGCGAACGTGCCCGACCCAACGGCTTTGTACGTGCTCTGTGTGCTGAGCTCACCGATCTCGGACCAACCGATAGATCGCGTCGGCACACCGAGGACATGGAAGCCGATCGCGGTTTCGAACACCACGTCGTCGACCGCAGCTTCGAGAAGTTCCGACGCACGAGCGCGAGCGAGGTCGATGATTTCGCGAGCGGCTTGATGCGATGCCGATCCGCCGAGCTGGGCCGAACGTGATCCGAGCGTGCCACCACCGAACGTCGCCGCCGGGAGATCGGTATCGCTGTGAAGCACGGTGATGCGTTCGGCCGGAATACCGAGTTCGCTGGCCACGAGATCGGCGAACGTCGTTTCGTGACCCTGACCGTGGGGCGACGTGCCGACCACAACCGTCACGGTTCCGTCGGCGTGCACATCAATCGATGCGGCTTCGCCCTCCCCTCCCCCGGTGATCTCCACCGTGCACGACGCGCCGATGCCGAGTTGGACCGGGTCACGGGCCTCACGACGACGAGCTTGCTCAACTCGTAGGTCCACATAGTTCGCGGAGGCGACACAACGGCGAAGCGCTTCCCCGTAGCGGCCGCTGTCATACGTCGAGCCAACGGCAGTCGTGTACGGGAATTGGGCATCACCGACGACGTTGCGGAGCCGAACTTCGACCGGGTCCATTGCAATCGCGGCGGCGAAGAGATCGACGGCGCGTTCGATATCGCACGCCGCTTCCGGTCGGCCGGCACCGCGAAAGGCAACCGTTGGCGTCGTATTCGTCACGACCGACGTTGCCTCGACGCGTGCCTTCGGGATCGCGTACACGCCCGTTCCCGATGCACGCAGGTTCGTGGAGATGAATGTACCCATAGCGGGATAGGCGCCCGAGTCCTGAATCGCCTTCACTTCATATGCGCAAATAGTACCATCGCGGCTTCCCCCGAGTCGCACCTCATGGGTGGAGGCTCGTCCGTGGCCCATGGCGACCATTGCTTCGCTGCGCGTCTGGGCCCAACGGATCGGACGACGAACAAGACGCGCCAAGAACGCTACGACGACGTCTTCGGGATAGCAGCCGTAGCCGCTCTTCGAGCCGAACCCACCACCGACGTTGGGGGCGATGGCGCGCACGGTTCCGGGCTCCAAGCCGAGGGCGCATTCGATGACGTACTTCGCCCCGGCCGGGCGTTGCGAACACACCCACGCAGTGAGTCGCCCGTCGTCACCCCACACGGCCGCGCCGGCCAACGGTTCGATGGCGCTGGGATTCAGCCGAGGGTGACGGACGGTCACGTCGACGACCACATCGCAGTCAGCAAACGGATCGGTCTCGAAGTCTGGCTGCGTCCACCGCAACGACACGTTGGTGCCGGCGGCGGGATGAAGCACCACGCGATCCGCCAACGAGTCACCCAGTTGGGTCACGACGGGTACGGGCTGGTACTCGACGATGACCCACTCCAGCGCGTCGGCGGCAATTGCCGCTGATTCGGCGAGCACGACCGCTACTGGTTCGCCCACGAAGCGCACGACGCCGTCTGCCAGCATCGGACGAACCATCGCTTTGTTCATCATCGGCAGACGCGGCGGGAGCGGCCACACATCGAGATCGCTGCCGGTGAACACGCCGATGACCCCGTCGAGAGCCGCCGCTTCGGTGGTGTCGATCGCCGTGATGGTTGCGTGCGCGATCGTCGAGCGCACAAAGGCAGCGAAGCAGGCGCCTTCCAACTCGGGCACGCGGAGGTTGTCAATGAACGTGCCCTGGCCGCGCAGCAGCGCGTCGTCTTCTCGTCGATGTGAACGGGAAGGACTCATTGCGTCATCC
>JAYSTV010000432.1:0-6402 GCA_043719425.1 Acidimicrobiia bacterium
GGCGGGCATGGCCTTCCAGATCTTGACGAGGTCGCCGGCCGGTCCACCGGTCGATGGAGCGCTTTCGCCGCCGCCGATGGCAGTGCGCTCGTTCATGAGCGTGGTGAGTGCGGCGCGCCAGCCTTCACCGACGGCGCCAACCCGGTTGGCGTCGGGAATGCGGACATCGGTCAGGTAGACCTCGTTGAACTCGGCCTCGCCGGTGATTTGTCGGAGCGGACGAACTTCGACACCGGGGGAGTGCATGTCGACGGCGAAGTACGTCATGCCCTTGTGCTTCGGTGCATCGGGGTCGGTGCGGGTGACGAGCATGCCCCAATCGGCCATGTGGGCCATGGTGTTCCAGACCTTTTGGCCGTTGACGAGCCACTCGTCTCCGTCGCGCACCGCCTTGCAGGCCAAGCCGGCGAAGTCGGACCCGGCGCCCGGCTCGGAGAACAGCTGGCACCACTTCTCTTCGCCGGTGAACATCGGACGCAGAAAGCGGGCCTTGACCTCATCGGAGCCGTGGGTGACGATCGTCGGGCCGGCAAGGGCCATGAAGAACGTGGTCGGATCCTGAGCTTTGGCCCCGGCGGCGCGCAGCCGACGCTCGACGAGCTTGTTCAGCTCGGGCCGTACGCCAAGCCCGCCATGGCCGACGGGGAAGTGCACCCAGGCCAGACCGGCGTCGAAGCGCGCGCCACGGAATACGACGTTGTCGGTCATGTTCGGGTCGTGGGCGGCGAGTAGCGCGTCGAGCGCAGCCTCCACGGTGGCGGTCTGCGGGTCCCGGACAAGCGTGTCAGTCACGCCGTCCATCATCGTCGAAGACCCCCACGCCGAGCCAAGTGTGGACTGTGCGTCCGAGTGTGGACGGCAAGGCGCAGGGCCTGGAGTCCACAGACTGCCGCACAGTCCACACTTGGTGGGTGGGGAGGGGAGGGGAGGGGAGAGTTTGGTGAGGTGGGGGCGTCAGGTGGCGTGGATCAGGACGCCGCGGAGGTTCTTGCCCGCGTGCATGTCGGCGTAGCCGTCGTTGAGCGTGTCGAGCGTGTACGTGCGGGTCACGAGTTCGTCGAGTTTGAGCTTGCCGTCGGTATACATCTGCAGCAGGCGGGGAATGTCCTTCGATGGGCTCGACTCGCCGAAGAGCGAACCCTGAATGCGCTTTTGGAACAGGGTGAGCATACCGAGGGAAACGGGAATGCCGACCTCGGTGAGATCGCCCAGACCGGTCACGACGACAGTTCCGGCCTTGCGTATGGAGTCAAACGCCTGGGCGACATGTTCGCCCTTGGTCACGCCGATCGTCACGATGGCCGAGTCGGCGCCCTGGCCATTGGTGACCGACTGGGCAAACGCGGTGGCTTCTTCCATGTTGGCGAACGCATGGGTGGCACCCAGCTCCATAGCCTTCTCCCGCTTGAAGGCAACGGGGTCCACGGCGATCACGTTCGCCGCGCCCTTTATGGCGGCGCCCTGCACGGCGTTGATGCCGATGCCACCAATGCCCATGACGATCACCGTGTCGCCGGGCTGCACGTTGGCCGACTTCTCCGCCGAACCGAACCCAGTGCCCACGCCGCAACCGACCAGGCAGGCCTTTTCGAGGGGGATGTCCTTGGAGATCTTGACGGCGTTGTTGACCGAGCACACGGTGTACTCGGCGAAGGTCGAGATGCCGCACATCTGGCCGACGTTGGCCCCGTCGAGGGTCATGCGGTAACTCCCGTCCTCACGACAGCCGAGCAGGAGATTGGCACCGGTGTCGCAGAGGTTCTGCATGCCACTCGCGCACCAGCGACAGCGACCGCACCCCGGAAGGAAGGACATCACGACGTGGTCGCCGACCTCGAACCCGCTCGTGTTGGGACCAATCTTCTCGACGATCCCGGCGCCCTCATGGCCGCCGCACACGGGAAAAATCCCGAACGGAATATCACCGGTGGCCAGGTGGTCATCGGAGTGGCACAGGCCCGAGGCGACCATCTTGAGGAGGAGTTCGCCGTGTCGGGGCTCTTCGAGGTCGACCTCGGCGACCTCCCACTTGCCGGGAGCGGACAGCAGAAGACCAGCGCGTACCTTCATGGGATACCTCCGAATCGGGGTGCCGGTGTCGACACCGCTCCAGCGACGGTAGTCACGCCGAAGACGCTTTGGGGACGAAAACCGGGAACCGTTCTCAGCGTGTCGACCGGCAAGACTTGCACAATGAAATCCTTCACCCGTCGCCTGGTGTTGTCGCTCGCCGTGCTCGCCTCGCTGGCGGGCGTGCTGCAGCCGGTGTCAGCTGCCCCGGCAGCCGATGCCCTGCGGCTCGTAGCCGCCGCCCGCGCCCAGGTCGGCGTGACAACCGGCTACGACCCGGCGTATGCGGCGCTCGCCTACCCCGGCGGCGACGTGAACAAATCGACGGGCGTGTGTTCCGACGTGATCGTACGCGCGCTTCGTATCCTGGGCATCGATCTGCAGGAACGGATTCATCGCGACATCGTGGCCAACCGGTCGGCCTATCCCAAGAAGTGGGGGCTGAAAAAGGCCGACACCAACATCGATCATCGACGGGTCGGCAACATCGCCACGTACTTCACGCGTCGGGGCTACTCGCTACCGATCTCGCTTGATCCCACGCAGTACCAGCCCGGCGACATCGTCGCCATGAAGATTCCGCTCGACCACATCGGCATCGTCAGCGATCGAACGAAGGATGGTCGACCTCTTGTGATCCACAACGTCGGCGCAGGTGCCCAGGAGGAAGACGTGCTCTTCGAGTGGAAGATCGTCGGTCACTACCGCGTGCTCAGTAACTAACGCCGGTGTGGCTGTGCGGCCACACGGGCGAGTCAACGAGCACTGAGCAACCGGCCGCTCACGCCGAGGGTTTCGGCCACGAGCTGGAACGAGTTGAGTCGATCGGCGTGGCCGTGGACCGACGTGGTGATCATCAGCTCGTTCACGCCGTGTTGTGCGACGAGTGCCTGCAGTCCGTCGTGCACCGTTTGTGGTGAGCCGATCACTGCGCTGCGCAGGCGTTGATCCATGAACGCGCGTTCGGCGTCGGAAAACGGATAGTCCCGAGCTTGTTCGGGCGTAGGCATGGTCGACGGGCGACCCTGACGGAGCCAGAGGAAGCCAAGCGCGCTGGCCCCGGCGAGGAAGGTCGCCTCTTCGTCGGTCGGGGCACACACGACGGAGACGCCGATCATGGCGTAGGGCTCCGCCAGCATCACCGACGGGTAGAAGGAGCGCCGATAGGCGTCGAGGGCGAGCTCGGTGCCGCCCATGCCGAAATGATGGGCAAAGGTGAAGGGCAGACCGAGTTGCCCGGCCATTTGCGCCCCGAAGTCACTCGAACCAAGGAGCCACACGGCGGGCTTGCTGCCGAGGCCGGGTACCGCTGCTATGCGCGCATATGGATGATCAAGTGGAAAGGTTCCGTCGAAGAAGGCCATCAGTTCCGCGAACCGCGCCGGAAAGTCATCGGATTCAGCGAGCCTCGTGCCGCGGAGAGCGCGAGCGGTGGTGCCGTCGGTGCCGGGAGCTCGGCCGAGACCAAGATCGATGCGCCCCGGGTGTAGCGCTTCGAGCATGCCGAACTGTTCGGCGATGGCGAGCGGCGCGTGGTTTGGCAGCATCACGCCTCCTGAGCCGAGGCGAATAGTCGACGTGGCCATCGATGCGTGGGCCAGAAGAACAGCCGGTGACGACGAGGCGATGCCGGGCATGTTGTGGTGTTCGGCGACCCAGTAGCGGTGGTACCCGAGCGATTCCACGTGACGGGCCACATCGATAGCTCGGTGCAGGGCGTCGCCCACCGACGACCCGCTGGCGACGGGAGCGAGGTCGAGAACGGAAAGACGAGTCACGATGATCCATTGAAGTCGACTTCGAGCAAACTCGTGCGCGTGCCTCCTTCGTCAACGTCAGGTTCGGTCTCCGATGCGGAGTTCACCTTGCCGAAATTGTTCGCCGCCGGTCGCCGGGCCCAGGCCGCTGGGCCGCTGCTGGAAACGCCTGGGGCGGCAACTCCGTCGATCACCGCCGAAGCGCTGTGGACGTCGGTTGCTCAAGCGGCCGACGCACTCGCGGCGCTGGGGATTCAGCCGGGACATCGTCTGCTGGTCCAGGCCGACAAGAGCGTCAACGTTCTTGTGACGTACCTCGCGTGCGTGCACACGGGCATCGTGTTCCTACCGCTGAACAGCGCGTACACCGACACGGAAGTTCAGTGGATCGTCGATGACGCATCTCCGTCGCTCGTGGTGAGCGATCCCGACCGTGCCATGCTCGACGGACCCCATCAGACGCTCGGCCTCGATGCCGACGGTGCGGGTTCAATGGCTCACATGTTCTCGTCGGGGACATCCGCCGGGTTCGCGATCAGTGAACACCATATGCGCGCTGATGATCTTGCGGCACTGGTCTACACGAGCGGAACGACGGGTCGGCCGAAAGGGGCGATGCTGACGCAGGGCAACCTCGCATCGAACGCACAGACGTTGATCGACGCCTGGGGCATCACGTCGGCCGACCAGCTGTTGCATGTGCTCCCGATCTTTCATGCCCATGGACTGTTCGTTGCCATCAACACGATGCTCGGCAGCGGCGCGTCGATGATCTGGCTCTCTCGCTTTGACCCGGATTCGGTGTTCGATGCTCTTCCTCGGGCAACGATGTTCATGGGCGTGCCCACGCATTACTCGAGGCTTCTCGACGACCAGCGCCTTGATCGCCTGTCGTCGGCCTCGATGCGGCTGTGGATCAGTGGATCGGCACCACTCCTGTCGGCGACCCACGATGCCTTTGCCGAACGCACCGGTCATCGAATTTTGGAGCGATACGGGATGACGGAAACGGTCATGCTCACGTCGAACCCGCTGGTTGGTGAACGTCGAGCGGGCACCGTTGGCCCGGCCCTGGCGGGAGTCGACGTGCGGATCGTCGATGAGGCGGGCGCGGTGGTGCCCGAGGGGCACGTCGGCGACGTTGAAGTGCGCGGTCCCAACGTCTTCTCCGGGTACTGGGGCCGCCCTGACCTCACGGCCAGCGAGTTCACGGGCGATGGCTTCTTCCGGACGGGTGACGTGGGACAGCTCGAGACGGGCGGCTACCTTCGCCTCATCGGCCGGGCTAAGGATCTCGTGATCACCGGTGGACTCAACGTGTATCCCATCGAGGTTGAGGAGACATTCGACGCGTTCGACGGGGTTCTCGAAACGGCGGTGATCGGGGTGCCCGATGCCGATTTCGGCGAAGCCGTCGTGGCCGTTGTGGTCCCCGAGGCGGGAGCGACCGTTGACGCGGTGGCGTTGCGCGATCAGGCTCGTCGCACGCTGGCCGGCTTCAAAGTTCCCAAGCGCATTCATGTGGTCGACGCTCTGCCCCGCAACGCCATGGGCAAGGTGGAGAAGGCCAAACTGCGGGCCATGTTCGGGTCGGGTCCGGTGGTGCCCGAGGCAAGGGTGGCGATTGTGACGGGTGCCGGTTCCGGAGTCGGAGCGGCGACCTCTGCGCGGCTCCTCAACGACGGTTGGCATGTGGTGCTCGTGGGTCGTCGGCCCGATGCGCTCGCCGAGACGGCAGGCACGCATCCGTTGGCCACCATTCATCCGGCCGATCTTCGCGATGCGGAGTCGGCCATGGCCGTGGTCGATGCAACGATCGCCGCGTTCGGTCGGCTCGACGCGCTCATCAACAACGCCGGAGACGCCCACACGATGGCTATCGACGAAACAACACCGGAGCGTTTCGCATATACCTACGCGGTGAACGTGTTCGCGCCGGCAGCGATGATCCATCGTGCGTGGTCGGCGTTGGCGGCGTCGCATGGTGTAATCGTGAACGTCTCGTCGATGGCTTCGGTCGATCCGTTCGACGGGTTCTTTGCCTATGGTTCGTCGAAGGCGGCGCTCAATGCGCTGACGGTCTCGGCGGCGAACGAGGGCGCGCCGCTCGGCATTCGGGCATTCACGGTGTCGCCGGGTGTGATCGACACACCAATGCACGCGCGCTTAGTGGATCCGTCGCTATTTCCGCCCGACACCAAACTGCCGGCCGACGCAGTGGCGCGAGTGATTGTGGATTGTTGCACCGGGCGTCACGATGGTCAGGAGGGTCGCGTGTTGGCCGTCATCCCGCCAGCGGCGCGAGCGAGATTGCACCAGTGGATCACGGCCAATCCCACGGGTCGAGTGATTGAGGTGTTGCTAACGTCCGGCGATGGCGGGTCGCCGCCGACGTGATACTAAGAAGATAAGCGCGCCTACGGCAACGGCAAGCACGTGGGGCATTTCGAAGTGGAACCCCTGCTGATCGTTCCCTGCATCGATGATGAGCCCGAGGGTTTGCACGGCGACAATCGCGCCCACGACCGGAAGCAGCGACAGCGACCATCGGGGCCTCCACGCCACGATCATGCCG
>JAYSTV010000433.1:0-15471 GCA_043719425.1 Acidimicrobiia bacterium
CATGACCGCGTTTGACCCAATGACTGCTCGCCGCACATGGATGACCTTGGAGCCGATCCACGGCATGGTCTACTTCTCGCCCCACGGTGCCCCCACCTACGAATCGGCCGGGCTCGTTGGGCGGTCCACGTATTTTGCGTCGCGAGCGGCGGCGCTCGGTCCCGTCGGCCCGGAACTGATCACCTCGACCTTCTACAACTTCGCACCAACGCTCGTGTGCGAGGCCATGGCCGGAGTGTGGGACCGGATTCCGCCGGCCACCGTGATCACCGCCCGCCTGGCTGTGGTCGACGCCTCACTTCGCGACGCGGCCCCGGCGCTGGTTGCCTCGGACGAGGTGCGCGCGGCGGTCGAGCTGGCCCGGCGTGCCGCGCTCGCCGCGTGTGAACGGGTCGAGGGGAAACCGTTGTTCGCCGCCCACACCACCCTCGCCTGGCCGACCGAACCGCATCTCGCGCTCTGGCATGCGCAAACGCTGTTGCGTGAGTATCGCGGCGACATTCACATCGCGCTGTTGGTGAGTGAGGGTCTGAACGGCCTCGAAGCCCTCGTTACCCATGCCGCCACCGGCGCGGTTCCGGCCGACATGCTCCGCACGCTCCGCGGATGGACCGATGACGAGTGGAATGCCGCCGTCGAAGCACTACGTGTACGGGGCATTCTGTCGGCCGACGCCCTCACGCTTTCGACCACCGGCGAGGCGCTCCGCCAGAGTCTTGAGGATCGCACCGATGCGCTATCGGCCGACGCGTGGGCTGTCCTTGGCGATGACGGATGCAAGGCGTTGCGTTTCGCCGCCCGACCCCTGTCCGCCGCGGTCATCGACGCCGGATGGTCGCCGCTGCGCAAGCTGCCGCCCGCCGAGGACTGATGCCGTTCCGCCGGATTGCTGCGCTCGGCGCGCTGGTGATTCTGGCCATCAGCGGGTGCTCATCCAACAAGCGCACCGTCGACACGGCTGCGGCCACGACGGCGGGCACGGATGCCATCCCAGCCGATCCAGCCGCCCCAGCCATTGCCGCGTCATCATCGACCGCTCAGCCGGCGACCTCGACCTTGTCGCCTTCGTCGACCATGGCGACGACGACCGCGGCAACGACCGTTTCGCCCGCGGTTCCCACCACCACCCGGCCGACCACCTTCGAGGAGGCCTGGAAACCGACGGTGGAGGGTCTGCTCACGTTCCGAGGCAATGCCAACCGCCGCTTCTACGGCATCGGCCCGGTGCCCGAGGCGCCGGAGATTGCGTGGACCTATCCGCGCTCGGGGGCGATGTGCCGATCGTCAACGGCCAGGGGTGAGACGAAGCAGTGGTGCGGCGCGGGGTGGACCGGTCAGCCGACCGTGCACGTTCGCGACGGTCGCACGTGGCTCGCGTTCAACGCCTACGACGGTGCCGTTCACTTCGTTGACGCGTCGACCGGTGAGGACATTCTTGAACCATTCGTCACCGGCGACATCATCAAGGGCACGGTCACGATCGACCCCGACGGCTATCCCATCGTGTACTCGGGCAGCCGCGACAACTTCATACGCGCGCTTGCTATTGATCGGCCCGGTGGCAAAGCGGTGGAGCTGTGGCGGCTCTCGGCCGATGCCGTCTCGCCGACGAAATGGAACAACGATTGGGACGGCTCGCCGCTGGTGCTCAACGACTATCTGATCGAAGGGGGCGAGAACTCCCAGCTTCATGTCGTCAAACTCAATCGGGCCTACGACGCCGCAGGCTTGGTCGTGGTCGATCCGCAGCTCGTGTTCAACACGCCGGGTTGGGATGATCAGTTGCTCAGCGATCTCGCTGGACGGTCACCGTCGGAGGTATCGATCGAGAACTCGGTGGCCGTCGACGGCGACGTGGTCTACTTCGGAAACTCCGGTGGGTTGGTGCAGGGCTGGGACCTGGCCCCGCTCAGAAGCGGAGGCACGCCGACTCGCACGCTTCGCTTTTGGATGGGTGACGATACCGACGCGTCGGTCGTGGTCGACGACGAGGGCTTTCTCTACGTCGGGGCGGAGTACGAACGCGAGACGGCACGCAGTCGCGAGGTCGGTCAACTGGTCAAGCTCGACCCGCGGCGGCCCAACGATCCCGTCGTGTGGAGCTTCGCCGACGCCGACCGAGTTCCGTCGGGCATCTGGTCCACGGTCGGGATCGACCGAGGCGTGGTGGTCACGACGACCAACGGTGGACGGGTCGTGGGCCTCGACCAAATGACCGGTCGCGTGCTGTGGGAATTCCGCCTTCCCGCTCCACTGTGGCAATCCCCCGTGATCGTCGACCAGGTTCTCGTTCAGGGTGACTGCGCCGGCGTTCTTCGTGGCTATGACCTCGGGGACCCCCGGACGAAGCCGTCAGAGCTGTGGTCGGTGACGTTGGGCGGATGCATCGAAGCGACTCCGGCGGTCTGGAAGGGATCGATCTACCTCGCCACGCGCGGTGGCCGCTTCTTCGCCCTCCGAGACGCTCCGAACTGATTGAGCGATCGGTCAGACTTCAGCCAAATGGATCGAAGGTCCTCAGGTTCTTTCGGCGGAACGCCGAAGTTCTCCGGACCATGACGGCCGTGCTGATGCCTGATGCCACTGCGGCCGAACGCGACGAGATCTTGGCTCGCGGGTTGATCGATACCTGTCGTCTGATGTCGGGAGGATCGTTCTCGGCGGCGATCGCCGTGCCGACCGTCGGCGGCTGGATTGCCCATGTCGGCGGAACGTCGAATGTCGTGATTCTCCTCTGGGGTACGGTCGTCTTCCTCGTGTCGGCGTCGGTTGGATTCGTGGCGTTGCGAGGAGTGCGGGTCAGCGTCCAGCCCGATGCGAAACGGTGGCTCCGTCGGTTGCAGGCAGCCATGCTCATCTCCGGAACAGCGAACTCAGTTGGCCTGCTGATCATCGATCCGCATCGCGGTGGTGCGGTGAACGCGACATGGCCGATCGCCTTGACGGTGTTCTCGTCGATGCTGGCGTCGAACATGCTGATTGGCTTCGGGATCCGGTCGCTCTTCCCCTTGTTCTCCGCTCCGGTAGTGGTCACCGCCGTCATTTCTTGTATTCGCCTCGGCGGGTCGCTCGGGCCGGTGTTGGCTTTCGGATGCCTCGTCTTTGGCGTTGCCATCGTTGGGATCAACCGCGTCGCCGGCAATGCGTTTCGCTCGTCGACGCAACTTCGATTGCGCAACGAAGCGCTCGTTGGTGATCTCGAAGCGGCCAACGAACTGCTCGAACGGCGAGCCCACAGCGATGCGCTCACCGGGCTCGCCAACCGCGCCGGTTTGTGGGTCGAAATCGATCGGCGCGGACCGGCGAGTGCGAAGAGCACGGTGCTGTTCTTGGACCTCGACGGCTTCAAGCCGATCAACGATGCGTTCGGTCATGTTGCCGGTGACGAGGTACTGCGCACCGTCGGTCGACGGCTCAACGCGCAGGTGCGCGACGGTGACATTGTCGCCCGCATGGGTGGCGACGAGTTCGTCGTTATCGCTTACGGTCTTGATGCATCGACCTCGGAGCACTTTGCCCAGCGCGTGGTGAAAGCCATCCGTGAGCCCATGTCGATCTTCGGTGAAACGCTCTCGATCTCCGCGGCAATCGGTGTGGCGGCCCACCATCCCGATGAGAACATCGAAACGACTCTGGCCGAGGCCGACAAGCTGATGTATGCGATGAAGCGCTCGCAGCGCAGCGTCGCGTAGCTGCGTGGACTAGTTGCTGGCGCCTTGCATGGCGCGCCAGACTTTTTCCGGCGTGGTCGGCATATCGATGTGACGAACGCCAAGGTGAGCGAGCGCGTCGACTACCGCGTTCTGCACGGCCGGCGTTGAACCGATCGTGCCCGACTCACCGATGCCCTTTGCCCCGAGCTCGTTGACATGGGTTGGCGTCTCCATCGGGACCCGTTCGAACGACGGCAGCTCGGCGGCCGAGATGATGCCGTAGTCAGCGAAGTTGCCGGTGACCGGGTTGCCGTCGACGTCGAATACGACCTCTTCGAGAAGAGCCTGCGCGGCGCCCTGGGCCAGGCCGCCGTGGACCTGTCCGTCGACCAGGAGCGGGTTCAGGATTCGCCCGGCGTCGTCGCACGCAATCATGCGGACGAGTTTGACTTTGCCGGTGTCGCGGTCAACCTCCACGACGGCCACGTGGGCACCAAACGGGAATGTTCCGGCGTCACTCTTGCCGTCGAGCTCCACATTGAGGACCTCGCCGCTGGCCGTCGCCGCGACCGCCAGGTCGGCCCACGTGCGGCTCACGGCGGGAGTCCCGACCACATGGAATGACCCCGATGGCGTATCGAGCACCACGTCTTCGACTGGAGCCTCGAGCAGGTTGGCGGCCATTTCGCGGGCCCGCTCCACCATCTCGCCGGCGGCCGACCACATGGCGGTGCCCGCCAGCTGCAGCGAACGAGACCCACCGGTGAGTGAACCACGCGCCACATCGTCGGTGTCGCCATGGCGGACTTCGATGTCGTGGAGGGGCACGCCGAGCCGTTCAGAGATGAGCATCGCCCAGCTGGTGTCATGGCCCGTGCCGTAGGGTGTGGAACCCGTACGTGCGCGTACTTTTCCGGTGGGCAGGATCTCGACGCCGGCGAACTCCGAACCTCCGCCGTTCGCCGTGACTTCGACGTAGCACGAGACGCCGATGCCGAGCAGATGGCGATCGCCGCGAGCGCGTCGAACCGATTGCTCAGCGCGCAGACCTTCGTAGTCGGCGGCGGCCAACACGCGATCCAGAGCACCCTCGTAGTCACCACAGTCGTATGGTGCCCCCGCCGAGGTGGTGATCGTCTCCATGAACGGAGCGCGGACGTTGCGCCGGCGTACCTCCACCGGATCCAGGCCGACCTCAGCGGCGAGAATATCGACCATGCGCTCGATGGCCGCCGCCGCCTCGGGGCGACCGGCGCCGCGGAACGCGCCGACCGGCGTGGTGTTCGTCATGACTGATTGCGACGAGAACTCGATGTTGTCGATGTCGTAGACCCCGGGCTGCATGAGTCGCGTCATGTTCGGCAGCACGGCGCCGAAACGAAAATAGGCGCCGGTGTCCTGCAAGACCGTGAGCTTGTACGACTCGATGCGACCGTCCTTGGTAGCCCCCATCTCGGCGAACTGTACCTGGGCGCGGCCGGGTGTGAGGTTGGCCATGTCGTCGGTGCGCGATGACACCCACCGCACCGGACGACCGGTGACTTTGGCCAAGTAGGGGAGGAGCGTGTCCTCGGGTGACGGCGATGCCTTGGCGCCAAAGCCGCCGCCGACATCGGGGGTCACCACGCGCACGTTGGCCGGATCGATCTTGTGCGCCGCGGCGATGTAGTCACGGAACGGATGTGACCCCTGCGAAGTTGTCCAGTGGTGCAGGCGACCGTCGGACGCCCAGACCGACGCGGCGCCACGGGGCTCGATCGGCGATGCTGCCACGCGCGTATTCACGATCCGTTGCCGGATCACAACGGGCGAGGCGTCGATGTCGACAGTCGTATTGGTGGGAATGGCGGTGGCCACGTTCGAGCCATGAGCGGCGTGGAGCAGCACGTCGCTCGCGACGGCCTCCTCGACCGAGACGAGCACGGGGCGCGGGTCGTAGTCGACGATGACTGTTTCGCCGGCGTCGGGACCCTGGCCGCGAGTCTCGGTGAGGATGGCCACGATCGGCTCACCGACGTAGCGCACCATGTCCGACGCCAGCCACGGGCGTGAGATCGAGGACGGGAAGAACGCCATGTCGGGCGGGCAGGTACCGAGGCCCGCGGCAATCAGATCTTCGCCGGTAACCACGGCGACAACACCGGGCATGCCCGCTGCCTCGGAGGCGTCGACGCTGATGTGGGCGTGGGCCATCGTGGCCCGCACGTAGTGGACGTGAAGTGCACCCTCGAGCATTGGGTCGCGGATGTCGTCGACGTACGTTCCGCCAACTGTGAGCATTCTGGGGTCTTCGACCCGGCGAACCGGTGTCCCGAGAATTGATGTGCCGCGCGTGTCTCGTCCAGTCATGTCTCGACCCTACCGCCGCTCGGCCAGAACTCCAGATCCGTGCGTACAGGGGAGACGAGCCTGCGTTCTTGCGCTTCGAGCGCCGCTGAGAGGAAACGTCATGTTCACCGCGGCGGGGGAACGGACTGGCAGAGATCGAGGTTGGTGGCCATCATCGATCGCATGATGGCGTCGGCCTCGTCCGACGATGCACCGGCGGCGCCGTAGACCGCACTGCTGCGAGCCTGCTCGTTCTTGTGCTCCAGCGCGTAGGCCACTGCATCGGCCAGGTCGGTCGCGAACGCGTCGGCCACGCCTGGGCGGGTCTGGGGCCCCGTGACCGCCATGTGCAACGAGCTCGGATTCTGCTGTCCGTTCAGACGCCAACCGCGCTTCCGCATGAAATCGTTCACGTGGTACACGTCGTACTCGGTCGAACGGAATGAGAAGCAATACGTCGGCGAGCCGTTCATGACGAGCGACGGATGCGAGCGAACGGCGTCTTGCATGGCGAAGGCCGTTTCGAAGATCTTCTTGGCCTTTTCGAGATAGCCGCCGCGGCCGTTGGCCACCATCGACGCCCATGTTGCTGCGAGGAGTCCGCTTGAGCGTGAGCCGTCCATGCCCGGCGACGCGTACCGGCCCCCGCTCCAGTCCGTCATGGTGAAGTACTGACCATTGCGCAGCGCCTTGTCGCGAAACATGAGGATCGACGTGCCCTTGAATCCATAACCGTACTTATGAGTATCGGCTGAGATTGTGGTCACGCCGGGATGACGAAAGTCGAACGGCGCAATGTCGTAGCCGAGCATTTCGCCGAAGGGCAGGATGAAGCCGCCGAGACATCCGTCGACGTGAAGCCCAATGCCCTTGTCGATCGCCAGGTCGCTCAGTTCGGCAATCGGATCGATCGTGCCGTAGCCGTAGTTCGACGCTGATCCGATGATCGCCACGGTGTGGTCGTCGATCATTGCCCCCATGGCGGCAACGTCGACCTGCGTGGTCACCGGATTGATCGGTGCGTGGCGCATCTCGATGCCGAAGAGGTGACACGCCTTGTCGAACGCCGGATGTCCGGTCTCCGGCTTGATGACGTTCGGCATCCGGTTTCCGGCGGCGTAGGCCGCCTCGCGGTAGGCCAGCATGGCATGCGCGATACTGCCCGTGCCGCCACTGGTGACCATGCCCGCGGGTTCGTGTCCGCGTTCGGCGGCGAAGGATCCGTGGAAGAGATCGAGGCCCATGGCGATGATCTCGCCCTCAAAGCGGGTTGCGCTCGGGGCGATGTCACGCTGCAACGCGTTGACGTGTCCGTACATGGCGAACGCTTTTGCCATGAACGCGTAGTGCTCCTTTTCGCCGCAGTAGAACGAACCCGAGGCCTTCCCCGGCTCCCATGATCCGTCCTCCTTGGTGGCCATCTCCGACAGCTCGGCCAAGATCGACGAGTGGTCGCGTCCTTCCGACGGTAGGCCTCGTAGAACGGTGTACTTGTCGGCGTAGGGATACTGCGGCGCGTAAGCCATGGCGTGCTCCTGTCAGGTTCGGGTGGGTCGGGCGGTGAGTCGGGCGGTGGGATCAGCCAGTCGCTCGTGGAGGTCGCGGAAGATATCAATTCGCTCGTGGAACATCGCTGCGATCGCTGGCGATGGTTCATATCGACGGGCAATCGGAACTCGTGGGGCGATGTCGTCTATCCCGATCCGTCCGAGCGAGAAGAGCCCGAGCAGGCCGGCGCCTCGGGCATTGGCGTGGCGGGGTTCGGCGACCTGTTCGACGGGCCTTCCAAGGACGTCGGCCATCGTTTGTGACCAGGTGTCGGATTGTGCGCCGCCACCCGCGAAACGCAACGACTCATAGGTGATTCCGAGAGTTGTTTCGACTTCGTCGACGAGCCATCGCATCTGCAGGGCGATTCCTTCGAGTACGGCGCGAACCATATGCGCGCGTGTTGTCTGCATAGACATGCCGAGGAAAGCGCCGCGTTGGCGGCTATCGATCTTTGGGGCCGCCGAGCCGATGAGCCAAGGCAGGAACAGCAGGCCATCGGCCCCGGCCGGCACACTCTGGGCAACGCTCGAGGCCCGGTCGAAAAGGTCTGCCGGCGTCGGGGTCGGGTCGCTGAGCGCGTCGCTTGCGTGCACCACCTCGTGCAGAAACGTTTCGAGCACCTTGCCGCCAAGACCAGCTTCGGCCATCACGTAAAATCGATCGTTGAGCGCGCTGGGCATCGTGGCCAGAAACTTCGATGCATCGACGACACGCGTGGGATGGTGGCCGGTCAGCACGCCGGTTGTTCCCATCACCACGGTGGCCGTGGCCGGCGACAATGCATTCGTGCCGAACGCGGCAGCCACGCTGTCGTTGGCTCCGGCCACCACGACCGTGTCTGGACGAAGGCCCAGCGTCGCGGCAACCTGATGGCGAACGGGGCCGAGGACGGAGAGCGACCTCACCAACTCGGGGAGTTTGGAGGCGTCGACGCCGGCGCGCGCAATGAGATCGCTGGACCAGGCGACCGCTCCGAGAGTCCGTTGGTCGGTGAGGGAGAACGGCATGGCCGTGCAGCCGGTCGCGGCGATGCGGCCGCACAGCCGAGCATTCAAGTAGTCCATCGGCTCGAGATACGCAAACGTCCGGGCGTGCATCTCCGGACATTCATGTTGCGCGAACAACACGTGCGCGAGCGACGTGGATGGATAGAGACCGTGGATCCCCGTCCAGTGGGCTGCTGCCGTGGCGTCGTTGGCGGTGATCGCTGCGGTGTACTGCCCGCCTCGTCGGTCCAACCAGACATACATCGGCCCCACGGGGAGACCCGACGTGTCGACGGGAATACTCGACGACCATTGGCTGGTCGCGCAGACCACACCGATGTCGCTGCGCGCCCCGGTGCCGGCCTCGCGCAGCGCATGGGTGGCCGCCGTGAGGACCGCCTGCCACACAAGTTCGGGGTCTTGCTCCGCGGCTCCGCCCGGACCGAAGACGGTGGCCAGCATCTCGGTCCCCGAGCCGAGGATACGACCGTCTTCATCAACCACGGATACCTTCGCCGCCGTGGTGCCGAGGTCGATGGCGAGCGCGTTCATCGTCGACGCTTCGGGTTCGGGGCCGGATCGATGACGTAGCGCTCCAGATGTGCGCAAACGGCGATCTTCGTTTCCGCCACGATCGATGGATCGCCCAGGGGGTGAAGTCGAAACGCGAGGTCAAGCCCTTTGTCGATGATCCCAATCGTGAGGTGCATCGCGGCCTCAGGGTTCGGATGATCCAGGTGAAGCCCGGCCCGTTCGAGACGGTCGAGCGCCAGTCGAGCATCGGCGAGGTCGTGGGTGACGTTTGCCTGAATCATCTGCGCGCTTTGGAATCGGGAAAACCACAGCACGCGGAAACCTGGATCGGTCCGGTAGAACGCGAACAGTGCATCGATCACCGCGCTGAGCACTTCTTGCCATGGCTCGTTGGCGCGCTCGGCGTGAACTCGTTCGACAATCGGGGTGACCGACGCAATGGAGCGATCCATTACTGCATCGAAGACCGCCTCACGGTTGGGAAAGAAGTCGTAGAGCCAGCCGACCGATACCTTCGCCCGAGCGGCAATCATCCCGGTGGTGATTGCGTCGGGCCCCACCTCATCGATGAGCGCCGCCGTGGCATCGAGAACCGCACTTACTCGGGCACGACTTCGTTGCTGGGTTGGGACGCGCCGCGGCAATGTTGCCTCGAGCGACCGAACTTCGGTGGCGGGCGTTTGATCGACATCTTGAAACCCGAGTCTGATTCGGTTTAGTGTGCCATCAATTCGATCCAGGAGAGTGCACGATGGCCAAGCCCACGGTGTTGGTTCCGACGAAGTTCCGCTGGCGTTCATCGCCCAGACGCGTTCGACGCCGCGCCGGCGCGTTGTTGGCGGTCGGCTCGCTGATTCTCGCTGGATGTTCGAGTTCGAGTTCCGACACCACTGCGGCGTCCGGCTCCGTCGCTGAGTCAGTGACCGGCACCGAGGCGGCAGTGGACACCACGGCCGCTTCGATCGCTTTGGCCGACACGACGGTTGCCGGCGCGGCGGTGGAAACCGCCGCGCCGACGTCCTCCGCCGATGCCCGCGAGCTCGTCATCGCTCGAGACATGGACACCAACTCCACTGACCCGTCGCGTGCCTACTGCGACACGTGCCAGATCTTCATGACGGCGATCTACGAAACGCTCGTCACGCTCGACCCCAAAGACCCGAACGTCATGCTGCCCCGCCTCGCCACCAAGTGGGAGGCCAACGCCGATAACACCGTGTTCACATTCACGTTGAACCCGGCGGCGAAGTTTGCCGACGCGAAGCCGGTCACCTCGGCCGACGTGAGGTGGTCATGGGAACGTCTGGCCAATGTGAAGGGCTCGGCGTCATATCTCATGGCTGGCTACAAGTCGATCGATACGCCCGACGCAGCGACGGTCGTGGTGACGTTTAACGCTCCGAACTCGGCGTTCCTGCCGATCGTGGCGGCGGGCTACATGGGAATCGTCAACAGTGCTGCTGCCACGGCGCAGGGGGCGAGCGCTGCAGCCGACGCGGCCACTAGCGACAAAGCCGAGCCGTGGTTCCTCAAGAACTCGGCGGGTAGCGGCCCGTATGCATTGGAGTCCTACACCCAGGGTGACTCGCTGGTTCTGAAGCGCAACGACGCCTATTGGGGCGAAAAGAAGCCAGTGTTCCCGAAGGTGACTTTTAAGCAAGTGAAGGACTCGGCATCGCAGCTCCAGCAGCTCTCGCAGGGCGACGTCGACATTGCCATGCAGCTCGCCATCGACTCGCTTGGTGAACTGCAGGGCAACGACAAGGTGACCACAAGCATCGTCGACTCCTATAACTACGTGTACATAGCACTGAGTCCTGGCGCCGTAGGGGCCGCCGACATGAAGGATGCCAACGTTCGCAAGGCGATCGCCATGGCGATTGACTACCAGGGCGTGATCGACGCGCTGCTTGCCGGAAAGGGCAAGCCGCAAGCGTCGCCGATTCCCAATGGCTTCCTCGGAGCAAAGGATCTTGCCCTTCCGAAGTACGACCTCGCCGGTGCTCAGGCGCTCTTGAAGGCTGCGGGCAAAGAGGCGGGGTTCAGTCTCGATGCGACGTATCCAAAGGTGAACGTCTACGGGGTCGACTTCGACTTGATGATGCAGAAGCTCCAGCAGGACCTCAAGAAGGTCAACATCGATCTCAAGCTCACGCCGGTCGAGTTCCCGCAGTGGGTTGACAAGATCAACAAGCAAGGAATCCCGGTCACCGCCGTGTACTTCGCTCCGGATCATTCCGACTCAAGTCAATACGTGCAGTACTTCGGGATGATTCCGGATTCGTCGTGGGCCGGTCGAGCGGGCGGAGGAGCGGCCGGAAAACCGATCAACAATCCGGCCGAAGTGACCGGCCTCGCCGCCGCGTTGGCCGCATCGGGGGACGCCAAGACCAAGGCGTACACGGACCTCGGCCAGGCGATGGTCGACGACGCCATCATCGTGCCGATCGTGAACCCGCAGCTGGTCCTGGCCTCGGCGTCGGACATCACCGGCATGCACTACAGCGCGTGTTGCAACCTCGATCTCTCGCTCCTCGGAGTGAAGGGGTGACGGAGCCGAGGCCAATGTCCCGGCGGCACCGACGTTCTCGCTGAGCCGTTGGGGAGATACATCGCCCGTCGGCTCGTGATGATGCCGTTCCTGCTGCTCGGCATCATCACGATTGCCTTCGGGATCTCTCGACTCATTCCGGCCGATCCGTTGGCCTCCATTGTTGGTGAGCGACAACTTGGCAACGAGGTGATCGTCAACGCGGCCAAGGCCAAGTGGGGTCTCAACGGGAGTATTCCGGAGCAATACGTGAAGTACCTCGGCAACGTTGGCCGTGGTGATCTCGGCACGTCGTTTCGGACCCGCCAGAGTGTGGTGACGGATTTGCGCGAACGGCTTCCGGCCACACTGGAACTTGGCGTCGGCGCGCTGCTCATCGGCGGAGTGGGCGGGGTCGCCCTCGGCGCAGTAGCCGCCAGTCGCAAAGACAAGCCGGTCGATCACATCGCTCGGCTGTTCTCACTCTTTGGATCCTCGCTCCCGGTCTTTTGGATTGGGCTCGTACTGCTGTCGATCCTCTACGCGCGTCTCGGTTGGTTTCCCGGTCCGGGTCGACTTCCTCCACGCGTTCCCGCCCCGCCGAGGGTCACCGGATTCTATACCGTCGACGCGCTGATCGGTGGAAATTTCATGCTGTTCCGCCAATGCCTGGCTCGGCTCGCGCTGCCGTGCTTCGTCCTCGGGTGGGCGTACATGGGGCAAATCTCGCGTCTTGTTCGCGCCGCCATGCTCGACGAGATGCACGCCGACTATGTGCGAACGGCGCGCGCCAAAGGTCTGCGCGAGCGAACGATCATGCGCTCGCATGTGTTGCGCAATGCGTGGTTGCCCACGCTCACCATTCTCGGGTTCTCGTTCGCGCAGTTGCTGACCGCATCGGTGCTCACGGAGACGATCTTTCAGTGGAACGGCATCGGGTCCTACGCGGTGCAAGCAGCACAAACGCTCGACTATCCCGCCGTGGCTGGCGTGTCGTTGTTCGGCGGCTTGGCGTTCCTCCTCGCCAACCTGGTGACCGATCTGCTCTATGCGGTGGCCGACCCCAAGATCCGGCTCGCATGACGAGCGTGGTTGCTCCGGGCGCGGCACCGTCGACGCCCCGCTGGCGGGTACCGAAGGAGTTGCGCCGGGTGCCGATCGTCGCGGGCGCCATGGTTGCGGTGGCGTGGCTGATCATCGTCCTCACGGTCTCGTGGTGGGCGCCCTACGGTCCGCTCGAGTCCGTCGGAAAGAGGCTCGATGCGCCGAGCACAAAGCATTGGCTCGGCACCGATGCTTTGAGTCGTGACGTCTTCACTCGGGTGCTCTACGGCTCGCGGCAAACGCTTCCGATCTCTGTGGCCGTGATCGTCAGTGCAGTGATCATCGGCTCGCTGCTCGGTTCCGTCGCAGGCTACGTCGGTGGGTGGGTCGACACCGCGATCATGCGCTTCGTCGATGTCACCGTGGCCTTCCCGCCGATCTTTCTGGCGATGGCGATTGCCGCTGCGCTCGGTCCGGGATTACGCAACGCATTCTTTGCCATGGTCATCGTGTGGTGGCCCATCTACGCGCGCTTACTACGTGGTCAAGTGCTGTCGATCAAACACCGCGACCACATCCAGGCCGCGGTCTCGATCGGGGCCAAGCCGAGCCGGATCCTGCGCAAGCACGTGCTTCCCCTGTCGTTCACCCCGGCCCTCATCAACGCCACGCTCGATCTCGGTCAGGTGGTCATTCTCACTGCCACGTTGAGTTTCCTGGGACTCGGTGCCAAACCGCCTTCGCCCGAATGGGGAGCGATGATCACCGAGGGGGCGAAGTTCTTCTACCAATGGTGGGTGGCGGTCGCGCCGGGTCTCGCCATTCTCACCATCGGCCTGGCTTTCAACTTCCTCGGCGATGGTCTCCGAGATGCTCTTGATGTCCGCGGTCGCCGGTGAAGCCCGAGCCACTGCCCCATGCGACCGATCTTGATGTCCGCGGTCGCCGGTGAAGCCCGAGCCACTGCTCGTTGTTCACGATCTCGACGTTCGCTTTGCGGTGAGCGACGGTTCTGTCCATGCGGTGCGGGGACTGGATCTCTCCGTCGAACGTGGTGAGGTCGCCGCGATCGTCGGCGAATCGGGCTCAGGGAAGAGCGCCACGATGCTGGCGGTCCTCGGCTTGCTCGACCCCAACGCCACGGTGAGCGGGTCGGCACGGTTCGATGGGACTGAACTTCTCGGTGCGTCGAACGCCGTCTTGCGTCGTCACCGTGGCGGCCGGATCGGGATGATCTTTCAGGACCCGATGACTTCACTGAATCCCGTCCTCACGATCGGTCGCCAGATCGCTGAAGCGGTCATCACGCACCAAAAGGTCACGCCGGCGCAAGCCGAGGCGAAAGCGGTCGCGCTTCTCGACATGGTTTCGCTACCCGATGCCAAGAACCGCTTTCGCGCTTACCCCCACGAACTATCGGGCGGCATGCGCCAGCGAGTCATGATCGCGATCTCTCTCGCCAACGATCCCGACATCCTGATCGCCGACGAACCCACCACGGCGCTCGACGTGACCATTCAGGCCCAGATCCTCACGGTGCTGCGCGATCTGCAGGTCGACCGCGGTCTCACCGTGGTGCTGATCACCCACGACCTTGGCGTGGTGGCCGGTCTCGCCGATTCGGTGCACGTCATGTACGCCGGCACCATCGTGGAATCCGGCCCGGTGGTCGACACGTTTCATCGACCGAACCATCCCTATACCGCTGGTCTGCTCGGTTCGATTCCGCGCCTTGATCGGCCGGAGATGGAGCTGGTGCCGATTGGGGGCATGCCTCCGTCGCTGCGCAACGATCCCGTTGGTTGCGCGTTCGCGCCGCGCTGCCGATATGCCGAAGCGTCGTGCACCACTGCAGCGCCAACGCTTCGTCGCGTGGGTGCGCTCGACGTCGCTTGCGTAGTGCTGCCGTTCGGTCACTCCACTTCTGGAAACGGGACGATCACATGAGCGCACTGGTTGAGGTGCGCGATCTGGTGAAGTCGTTCCCGGTTCGTCGACACGGTTGGCGAGACCGCCATCCGCCAGTGGTGCAGGCGGTGGCTGGAGTTTCGTTCGACGTCCACCGCCATGAGACGTTGTCCCTCGTCGGCGAATCAGGGTGCGGCAAGAGCACAACAGCACGTTGCGTTCTGCGGATCGTGGAACCAACGGGTGGGTCAGTCCGCTTCGACGGCACAGAGCTCACGACCCAATCGGCCGAAGACCTCCGTCGTCTGCGGCGGCGGTTTCAGATGGTGTTCCAGGACCCGCAGGCTTCGCTCAATCCGCGGATGACCGTTGGCGACATCGTGGGCGAACCGATGGTCGTGCATGGCGCCTCGACGGAGGAGACCGCGGCTCGGGTGCACGAACTGCTCGACCTGGTGCAGCTGGGGGCAGCAGCGGTCGATCGCTACCCGCATCAGTTCTCGGGCGGTCAACGGCAGCGCATCGGTATTGCTCGTGCGCTCGCCCTCAAGCCCGATCTCCTCGCCCTCGACGAACCGGTCTCAGCGCTCGACGTGAGCATCCAGGCCGAGATCATTCGGCTCCTGCAGATGTTGCGCGATGAGCTCGGCTTGGCCTATCTGTTCATCGCTCACGATCTGTCGGTGGTTCGACATCTCAGCGATCGCGTAGCCGTGATGTATCTCGGCAAGATCGTTGAGACGGCTCCGACATCACAGCTGTACTCGAGGCCAGCGCATCCGTATACGACGGCGCTGTTGTCGGCGGCGCCGATTCCCGACCCACTCATTGAGAGAGTTCGCGAACGCATCGTGCTCGTTGGCGATCCGCCGACGGCCGCTGATCCACCGTCGGGGTGTCGGTTTCGTACTCGATGTTGGAAAGCGGAGGAAGTATG
>JAYSTV010000434.1:0-2641 GCA_043719425.1 Acidimicrobiia bacterium
GAGGCGGCGTTGACGTTCGGGCCTCAGGTGCTCGCCGTGTTGATCGACGGTGTACCGGACTGGGCGGCCTGGTGCCCCCATGCCGTCACCGACGTTGACGCCTGTCGACTTACCCTCGTGGCCCAACCCGGGGGCCGGTCAGACATGTGGCGCCGTGCCCTTCGTCAGTCCGCGCCGACCGCGATCGTCGTGATGCTCGGCGTGGATTGTCGTGCTGATGTCCCGCCGGAGGCGACCGTGATCATTGACCTGGGAAGCGGTCCCACGGCGATCATCCGCGACCTCGTCGACGGGACCGGCCACGACGAGGTCATCGTCGACGGCCTGTCGGAGGTAGCGGCGGCGTCGGCCATGCGGGAGCTCGCCCGGTGGCGGGAGTCGACGGCGAGCAACGAACGTCCGCTGCCGAAGTCTGTCGCCTTCGGTGACGTGCTGGGCATGCTTGACGACCGTCCTGGTGGCCGCTCCGCCGGTTTTGATGGGGCGTCTGTGGTCATGGTTGATGACCGTTCGAAGTGCACCGATGTCTTTTCTGACGCCGCCACGTTGTCCCGTTGGGCGGAGGCTCCAGTCGATCAGCGGTCCCTCGAAGCGGTGATCGGCGTCGACGACGACGGAGTCTGCATCGTCGACCTCGTCGCCGATGGGCCTCATGCGTTGATTGCCGGCACGACCGGGGCCGGCAAGAGCGAACTTCTTCGTACCCTGATCGCTGGGCTTGCCGCCCGGTACGGGCCTGACCTCGTTACCTTCGTGCTGGTCGACTACAAGGGCGGAAGTGCGTTCGCGGAGTGCGCGTCGTTCCCACAAACCGTCGGGTTCGTGACCGATCTCGATGACGGTCTGGCGCAACGCGCCCTCACGTGCCTGGAAGGGGAACTCCGCTACCGCGAACAGGTGCTGCGAGCGAGCGGCGCCCGGGACCTCGTGAGTTACGCATCCGTTCCTGGGCGCCCTGCGCTGCCTCGGTTGCTGGTGGTGATCGACGAACTCGCCGCCCTCGTGCGCGACCTCCCGGGCTTCGTCTCCGCATTGGTGTCCCTCGCCCAGCGGGGCCGCAGTCTCGGATTGCATCTCGTTTTGGCGACCCAGCGGCCCGCCGGAACCATCAACGACGCGATCCGAGCCAACACCAACATCCGTATCGCCCTGCGGGTGCAAGACGTCGCTGACGCGGTTGACGTGGTTGGGGAACCCGGGGCGGCGTTGCTCGACCGCCGAGTGCCCGGGCGGGCGTTGGTCCGGCTTGGACCGGGCGAAGTGTCGGCGTTGCAGGTGGCGTCGGTGGCGACCGAACCGGTTGGAGGTGCGGTTGTCATCTCGTCCTTCGACGGTTCGATCATGGCTTCGGTTGGGCTGGCTGCCGCCGCCGACCGGGCCCGCCCGCTCGCCCGGTTGGCCGATGGTCTCAATCGTGCGTTTGTCGCGTCGGGTATGTCCGAGCCGCGACGTCCGTGGCCCGCTCCGCTGCCGAGTGATCTGCGCAACGACGGAGCCGGGTGGGAGGCCGGCCATCTGGGAGTGATCGATCGTCCGGCCGAGCAACGCCAGGAGCCTTTCGTCGTGGATCTCGCGGCCGGACACGTGTCCGTTGTCGGGGCGAATGGGACCGGCGTGTCGACCACGTTGCGCACCCTTGTGCTGGCGAGCGTGGCCGCGGCGGGACGGGCGTCGATACCGTGGCGATGGGTGTTCGTGCTCGATCTCCTCGGCCGAGACCTTGAGGGACTCGCGCCGCTGGCATGTGTAGGGGCCGTGGTGGGCCCGCACGAGGACGAGCGCCGCGACCGCCTGATCGCCATCGTGCAGGCCGAGGTCGCTCGTCGTCGCCAAGCAAACCGGCCCGACAGTTTGGATCCAGGCGAGCCCGAGTGGGTAGTGGTCGTCGACGGTTGGTCGGCGTTGCGGGCGGCGGCTGGCGATGTCGGCGCGCTTGCGTTGGCCGATGCCCTGACCCGACTGGTGGTCGAGGGAGGGGCCGTGGGAATCCGGTTCATCTTGGGGGCCGATCGAGCATCGTCACTTCCGTCGTCACTAGCCCCGTCGATCGCCACCCGATTTGTCCTCGCCCCGGCCGACCCACTCGAGGCGGCCGCCGCGGGAGTGCGGCCTTGCGCCTCGGGCGCCACGCCGGGCCGGGCGTTGATTGCCGGGCAACCGGGCGTGGAGGTCCAGATCGCCCGGTCGGATTCGTCCGACGTTGAGGAAGTTGCGTCGTCTGTTCGGGCCAGATCCAGTCGTGTGCCGCCATCAGTCGGCGTTCTGCCCGACGATGTTTGGCTTTCCGGGCTCCTGCCGGAAACACCCAGTGCCGATCTTGGCGGGGATGCGTGGCTCATCCCCTTCGCGCTCTCGGCCACGACGATGGACTCGACGTCGCTTGTCCTCCGGACGGGGGAACCGGTCCTGATCGCCGGGCCAGCCCGCTCGGGGCGGTCAACGGCGCTGTCCACCGTGGCCGCCAGCGCCGGGCGGATATTGCCAATGGTCCGCGTCGAGCTGGTGTCCGGAGGGATCGACCCGGTGGCCACGGTCAGAGCCGCGCTCGACGCGGCACGAACAGCCGGTGAGCGCTTGCTCCTACTCGTCGACGACGTGGACCGGGTCGACGACGTTGACGGCGTTCTGGCCGCGGTCATGG
>JAYSTV010000435.1:0-6373 GCA_043719425.1 Acidimicrobiia bacterium
GCGGTGACCATGAGCATCTTCACGGTGATGCCGATGACCTGCGTGTCGGACATGGCCAGGATGGCGGTCATAAGAAGCTCTCAATCAGGGACTTGACGATCACGGACCATCCGTCGACCAACACGAACAACAGCAACTTGAACGGCAGGGAGATCACCACCGGAGGCAGCATCATCATGCCCATCGACATCAGGCTCGAGCTCACGACCAGGTCGATCACCAGGAACGGGATGAAGATCACGAACCCAATGATGAAGGCGATCCGCAGCTCGGAGAGGATGAACGCCGGGATGAGCGTGGCGTTGCTCACGTCCTTGGGGGTCGCTGGCTTCTTCTCCTTGGAGACCGCCATCATCATCTTCAGTTCGCGGCTCCCTGTTTGCTTGAGCATGAAGGCCCGCAGCGGCGTGAGGGCTTTGCTGTACGCCTGAGCTTGGGTGATCTCGTTCTTCAGAAGAGGCTGCAGAGCTTCCTTGTTCATTTGTTCGAACGTCGGGCGCATCACGAACAGACTGAGGAACACGGCGAGGCCGACGATCACCTGGTTGGGTGGTATCGACTGCAGGCCAATGGCGTTGCGCACCAGGGAGAGCACGATGGCGATGCGGGTGAAGCTGGTGAGCAGAATCAGGATCGATGGGGCCAGCGACAGCAGCGTGAGCAACAAGATGATGAGCACGCTCTGGCTCGGTTTGGCGTTGTCGCCAACCGTGATCGACACCTTGTTCGAATCGTCGATGGGGGCGATCGGGTTCTGAAACACGAGCACTCCGGGATCGACGGTGCTCGGGGGCTGGCCAAACTCACCGCTGCCCGTCGGGGTCGCCGCTGTGCGCTGATTGGTCTGTGTGGTTTCGCCGAACAGGGGGGCGGCCGTGGTCGTTGCTGTGGCTGGTGCTGGCGGGGTTGCCGCGCCGGCGGCGGGTGCCGCCGTGGTTGGCGTGGTTGGCGCGAGTGTCGTTGTCTGCGCGCCCGCGGGCGCGGCGAGAAGAATAACAAGCGCACTTAGCAATGACGCAACCGTCAAAAGGCGTCGCATCATGGTCTGCGCACCGTTCGATCGCGGAGCGTACTGAGCATCGAGCGACGCGCTCCGGCGGGAGTGAGGGTCGAGAGATCGATCGGCTCCGATGGTGACGAGGTGACCGGACCGTCTTGATCGGAGAGCAGGGTCACGTGGCCATCGGTGATGCCGACCACGAGCGTGCGCCCAGCGGCGTGGACCACGGCGATCGACGCGGTGCGGCTCAGGGGTTGCCGGGCAGCAACCGTGATGACACCTCGACCGGAACCGGCACTGCGTTCCCCGACACGTCGGGTGAGGCGAGCCGTCAGGAGCAGCAGTCCAACGACTACCGCAACCGCCAGGACGAGTCGTAGGAGGACGACTGCCAGCGATGCGTTGGTCACGCCGTCACCGCCGAAGGCGTTCCGACGGCTGGTAGCCAATCACTTCGGACACGCGGACACCGAACTCTTCGTCGATCACGACGACCTCACCGCGGGCGATGAGTGTGCCGTTCACGAGCACGTCGACCGGACTACCGGCCACGCGATCAAGCTCGACGACCGAGCCAATGGTGAGGCTCAGCACTTCGGCCACCGTCAGGCGAGCGCGGCCGAGTTCGACGGTGACTCCGAGCGACACATCGGCCAACATCGAGACCGGGCGATGGTCGGTGACCAGAGCACTTTCCGGGAGCTGCTCGAACTCGGGCGTGTCGGCTTCGACGATCGCCGCGAGGTCCTTGTTCGAGGCAACGACGAGCGTGGCGGCATGCACGTCGCCGTCCATGAAACGAACGGTGAAGATCGAGCCGCCCATGGAGGCAACAACGTCGGCGGCCGTCGACTCGGTGAGTTCGCCGAGTGAGCCACCGATGCCGAAGTTGGCCGACAGCATCGCGGCGGCGGAGGTAAAGGCCGGCTCGAGCGCTTCTTCGAGCGAATCCGCGGGAGGCGGTCCCACGATCAGCGTGCGGGCAAACGTTGCGGACATGGCGAGACCAACGCGCAGTTCCCCAGCCATCGTCGCCGTGACGGCGCGGGCGTTGTCGGGGAGCAGCGGCGCCTCTTCAACGATCGTCGTCCAACTCGCATCGGCGGGCAGCGAGCGCGACATCTCGTCGGCAACGCGGCCAACCAGGGCGAGATGGTCAGTCATAGTGGCGGCACTCACTAGTGGTTCTCCAAGTTCGGAAGGGTTCATCGGCGTGGTCCTGGTGGGGGCAGCGCGTCGTCGGTGACGACGCATGCCATACGTCGACCGCGTCGACCGGGCTTCACGGCGAAGCGGGGCACGTCGTCGATCGTGATGTGCAACGGCGCCGAGACTTCGTGAAAGAGCGGCACGATGTCGCCGGGTCGAAGGTCCACGATTTCGCCCGCCGGCAGGTTGATCACGTTGAAGCGAACGGCGACCGGAACACTGGCATCGTCAACCCCGAGACGTATGGCGCGAGCCACCGCATCGTGGTCGATGTCACTGCGCCCCGATCCACGCTGCGTTCCCGAGGCGTCCTCGAGGATCGGTTGAATCTGGGCGAAGGGAATGCAGAGCGACAGGGTGCCGTTGTTCCCGGCGACCTGGATGTCGAAGGCGAGGACCACGACCGTGTCGTTCGCCGCAGCGATCTGGGTGAACTGTGGATTGGACTCTTGGTGGGTGAGCTTCGGGTCGACCGCAGCGAGGGACTCGAAGGCGAGGGCGAGTTCGCGCAGCGTCCGGGCGATCAAATTTTGCGCGAGCGACAACTCAATGTCGGTCAGCGGACGATTCGGGATAGTGCCGTTGCCGGTGCCGCCGAGGAGACGGTCGATCACCGACATCATGATGGGCAGCGGCACATGCAGCAGGGCCAAACCGGGGATCGGTTCGAGCGACACCAAGGCCAGATACGTCGGGTTCGGAATGTCGCGGACGTGCTCGTCGTAGGTCAGCTGGCCTACTTCGCGAAAGGCCACGTTGGTTGTGGTGCGCACCGTGGTGGAGAGGACCGTCGAGAACTGGCGCGAAAACGTTTCGCCGATGAGTTGCAGGGCGCGAGCGTGATCTCGGTTGAACTTGTTGGGTCGTTTGAAGTCGTAGGGAACGACCTTTTGGACCTTGGTCGCTGGCGGCACGACGAACTGATCGGCCGCTCAGTCCCCGACCTGAGGAGTTTCGTGGGCCGAACGACCCAGGGCTCAGGGCGCGGCGTGGCGAGACACCTACTTGAGGGGCAGGAATTTGTACTTGGCGAGGATCGATTGAGCTGTTGGACTCTGCACAAACGCGACGAAACCCTTGGCGGTCGTCGAATTCTTCGACGATTTCAGCGCCACGATTGGATAGGACGCCACGATGTTCTGGGCATCGGGAATGGCCACGCCGTCAACGCGGTACTCATCGATCGCCACATCGGTGACGTACACGATGCCCGCGTCGATTTCTCCCAGCGCCGCCTTCGTCACGATTCCCGAAACGCTCGGCTCCAGTGTCTTCGGCTTGACCTCCACACCGGCCTTGGCCAGGATCTCGCGGGCATAGTCACCGGCCGGCACCCCCGGTGCGCCGAGGGCCACGGAAACTTCGGGTTTGGCGAGATCGGCCAGGGTCTGGACGCGAAGTCGATTGCCCCGAGGCACCACGATCATGAGGCGATTCCGGGTGAAGATCTTCGCCGAGCGCTCGATCACGCTTGCCTTCGCCAACCTCTCCATGTTGTTCAGGTCGGCCGACGCAAAGACGTCGGCCGGTGCGCCGTTTTGAATCTGGTTCACGAGTGACGACGACCCGGCGAAGATCACCGTCACCTTCGCCTCCGGATTGGCCTCTTCGAAGGCGGCAGCGATGTCGTTAAACGCCGCCGTCAGCGACGCCGCCGCGAACACCGTGATCGACCCGGTCAGTGGAGTGACCGGTGTTGTCGTCGATGGCGTGGCCGGCGCGACTGTCGTTCGTGTCGACGTCACGACGACCCGCTTGGCCGTGGACTTGACGACCTTCTTTGCGGCGGTCGAGGGGGTTGCCAGGGTTGCGCTCGTGGCCGCGGCCAGCAGCAGCAGCATCATCTGTGGTCGGCGCAAGGTGATCCTCCCGGTTGGCCTCGCTCCCATCGTAGTCATTCACTGACTATTAGTGGACTGGTGCGTAACCCGCTTCCTACGAGGCGGCGGGCGCGGTGCAGTTGATCATCCATTGCACGCCGAATTTGTCGGTACAGCTGCCCCAGTAGTCGCCCCAGAACATCTCGGCCATTGGTGACTCGACGGCCCCGCCGCCGGAGAGCGCGGCGAACAACCGGTCTCCGTCGTCGCGAGTATCGGGCATGACGTTGATGTAGAAGTTGTTGCCGACGTTCAAGTTGAAACCGAAGGAATCGGGCGCGTCGGTGCCCATGAGCAGATGTCCGCCGGTGATGCGGAGGCCGACGTTCATCACCAGTTGCCGGTCTTCCTCGGCCATCGGCGGAGTGCCTTCAGACGGCGGGGCATCACCCATGCGCATGATGCCGGAAGCTTCGAAGTCACCCCCGAACACTTCTCGGTAGAACAGAAACGCGGCCTCCGTCTCGCGGCGAAAATTTAGGTAGGTACCGACTTCAGCCATGGGCTCCTCCGGGTCAACTTGGGACGCCCGCCAACGTACTGCCTGCCCACCGCGCGTTTGCCAGACTGATGCCATGACGACGATCAACGACCCGCGTGATCTTGTTCTCGACCGAGACGTCCCCCCGGGCCCGACGGCACCTTGCCGTTTCTGTTCACCTGTGAACTTATGTTTTCGCCCACGCCTGCCGGGTCTCGCTACCTTGTGCGCGCCATGCACGCCACCGTCGACGCCGCCGCGGCACACGCGACGATGGGGTTCCACGACGGTTGGGGCGCCGCCCTCGACCAGCTCGTGGCGCTGTACCGCGCGTAGGCCAACTGCTGCTTCCGAGCAGCGAGCGCGCGAGTGCGTCGCTGGCTTTCGAGAGTTGGTCGAGTGCTTCGGACACGTGGTGTTCGCTCACTCGCTCGTTGCGATGCAACGCGTTGACCACGGCTCGCGCAGGAGGCCTTCACTCGTGGATCGTTCTCGGCTGACGATCTCCAGACGGATCGTGTTGCCGATGGGACCGTGCGCTTCACCGAGCCGCATGGGGAGGGCCACGGTGTTGCGATGGTACGTGCCGGCTGCGACCCGAACGAGATGCACGCCTCATGCGTATCGACGCCACTCGGTTGATTGCGGTACACGAGCGGGCCGATCTTGCCAAGGGCGAACTATACCGACGTATGTCCGGCGGGCGCGGTCCCGGAGCCGACGCGTCATGCTGGTTCTCGTGACTGCAGACGAGAGACCGGGCCAGTTCTACACAGGCCTCATTGCTCAGGCGTACGGGCCGCTGCGGGGCACGGTCGCGCCGCCGGAACCGTATGAGCGCTTTGTCCGTAAATGGGGCGAGCCGGCTCTCGAAATCGGCTGTGGACATGGTGAACCATTGCTTGATCTCGTCGCCGCCGGACTGAACGTCACGGGGCTCGATTCTTCGGCCGACATGCTGGCCCTTTGCGAGGCGGAGGCGCGTCGACGCGCCTTGGTGGTGACGCTGCTGTGCCAACCGATGGAGGAGTTGCATTCGGACCAACGGTTTGCGTCGATCTACTTCGCCGGTCCCACATTTCAGCTTGTCGTCGACCGCGACTCGGCATTGGCCACGCTCACCCGTATCGCCGCGCACCTCGTTCCCGAGGGACGCGTTCTCGTGCCCCTCTTTGTTCCCGTCCCTCTACGCACTGATGTGATCGGAACGTGGAAGGAGCACGTGACGGTGGACGGTGAACTGCTCGCCGTCCAAACCGTCGATCAGTCCTATCGCCCCGAAGAACAACGCATCGACTCGATACTTCGCTACCGAAGGGGCCCGGAGGATGTGCCGCTCGAAGTCGTTGATCGAGTGTGGTCGTTGCGCTGGTATGAGGGTGACTCGTTCGCCACCCTCGCCCACCACGCGGGACTGCAGGTTGATCGCGAGATCGATCACGGCCAGTTCGGCCGATCATTCGTGCTCCGTCGAGCGGCCGCCGATTGACGAGCCTCATGAGCCTGTCGGCCAAGATGATGGAGCTTGCCAACACAAGCACTTCGAAAGGAACCTGTTCATGGGCGCACGAGTCGACCTCAATATCTCACTTGACGGGTACGCCACGACCGAAGGCGGCACGCCCGAAAACCCTATGGGCGACGATTGGACGAAGCTCACCGCGGCCTATGCCGCCACGCGCACGTTCCGCGAACGCGTCTTCCACGACACCTCGGGCGAGGGCACGACCGGCGTCGATGAACACTACGCGGCGGCGTACTTCGAAGGCGTCGGCGCCGAGATCATGGGTGCAGGCATGTTCG
>JAYSTV010000436.1:0-6370 GCA_043719425.1 Acidimicrobiia bacterium
GGCATTCGTTCGCACGTCGTGGTACTCCCCCACGTGCACTCGCGTGGTGATCCGGTGGTCCTGCCATGCACGACCCAGCCACTCGTCGGAATACGGCGACTCGATGCCAAGCTCGACAAAACGAGCATGCATCAGCTGCGCTCGTTCACGAGACCAAACCGAGTAGTAGAGCTTCTGCGGTTCCCAGGGCTCGCCCGCTTCGGGGTACCACGTTGGATCGCCAGCACGATCGAAGGCCGGTCCGGTGATGTCGTGCACCTTCAGATGATCAGGGTGCGGGTAGCCCTGTTGATCGTCGCCGTAGGTCATGATCACCTGCGGTCGTTCTCGACGGATCACGGCAACGAGTCGTCCAACCGCTTCGTCAAGGTCGGCTTGATGGAACGAAGTCGGATCGTTGTTGCCATCAGAGTCGGCCATGCCGGAATCTCGGTAGCCGAGCATGACGACCTCGGAGAATCCGATGATCTCGGTGGCCCGGCGGAGTTCGTCGGCTCGAACGGTGGCCAGGTTCTCCTTGATCTCCGGACGATCCATGGCCGGATTGACGACGTCGCCCAGCTCCCCGCCGGTGCAACAAACGAGAACGGTGTGCACTCCTTCGGCCGTGTACTTGGCCACCGTCGATGCCCCTTTGGACGACTCGTCGTCGGGGTGAGCGTGGACGGTAAGCAGACAGCGACGCGATGACACGTCGTGAACTTTATCGGGGCTCGCGTGGCACGAAGGTGCTGACCACTTCCACCAGCGGGGTATTGGGGAAGAGATCAACGCACACCGCGTCGACGAGATCGAAGCCGGCCTCGATGAGCAGCGCCACGTCGCGGGCGTAGGAGCCGACATCACACGACACGAGAACGACACGAGACGGACGGCAGGCGGCGATGGTTTCGACGCCCACGCGGTCGAGTCCTCGCCGAGCCGGATCCGCCACAACGACCGGTCGCGGGCCACCTCGACGAGCGGGACGCCACTTGGCGACGTCGCGTTCGACCACCTCGACCCCGGTTTTCGAGGCCAGGTTGGTACGTGCGTCACGGCATGCGGAGCGCGAAATCTCGACCACGGTCACCGAGTCAAACCGTGCCCCGACCGTGGCGGCGAAGAGGCCGACGCCGCCGTAGAGGTCAACGAGCGGCTGGCCCTCCTCCGCCGGGCCGACCGCTTCGTCGACCAGCGTGACCAGACACTCGGCCCCGACGGCGCTGGTTTGGAAGAACGATCCAGCCGAAACCCGTAATGAAACTCCGGCGATCGTTTCGCGGATCGATCCCGGCGGGAGCGGGCCATTGAATGGATCGTCGCCCGGAAACACGAGACGACTCGTCCGCTCACCCGATACCAGCCCCACTCGCATCTCAAGTTCCAGCGCGCCGGGGGCGACTTCGCTCGACCACAACGCGGCATCGAGACTTGGGTGGGCCACCCCGCACGAGACGATCGGCACGATGTCGTCGGAGCGATACGCGCGCATACCAAGATGTCCGTTCTCGTCGACCGAGGCGCGCAACGTTGTTCGATGTTGGCGGTCGGGGAGTTCCGGACCGAGCCGAACCAGCCGCTCGGCGTCTTCGGCGGAGAGTCCGCCGGTGCGACGAAGAGCGTCGATCACGATCGATCGTTTGAGAGCCGGTTGGCGGTCCGGTCGGACGTGTTGCCAGCCGCAGCCCCCGCAGCCCTGAACACGGTGGGGGCACCACGGGTCTTGCCGATCCGACGACGCCACGAGGACCTCATCGATTTCGGCACGAAGCATCGACTTGCGTTCCTCTACCGTATGCACGCGTACGGTTTCGCCGGGGAGGGCGCCGGGGACGAACACCACCCGGCCATCGGCCGCACGGCCGATTCCGTCGCCACCAACGGCCAAGGCACTGATGTCCACGTTCACAGGTCGTGCAGCGTAGGCCCGGGCCGTCTGTCCCCGAGCCGAATCGGTTCAGCTCAGCCTTTGTGCCGGCGGAGCAGTGCTTTCCATTCGTCGGGCACCGTTGGCGCGGTGTCCGACGAGACCCCCCACGACGACACCGTTGCCGCCTTCGCCGGCGTTTGGGCCGCCGTCGCGGCCTGGATCGGCGCGGGCGGCTTCGGCACGGGCGGTGGAAGCACTGCGAGCACTGCCAGGGCAGTCGCGGCGGGCACAGCGGGGTCTGGGCGGTTGGCCGCTTTGGCGGCCAGGCTTCGACGGGGGCTGGGACCGACGAGCAGGGAACCGTTGGCGGCGGGCAGGGCAGCCCACGCCGGCCCGGTCTGGACCACCGTGCTGCGAGCTACCGGCGGGACGACCAGGACCGTCGGAGCCGTTGTGGCGGGCAGCGAGGTGTCACTCGCCACCGGCAGCAATTCGATCCGGTCCTGATGGCCCTTGATAAATCGCCCGGCGCCGGGAACGGTCGACGAACCCGAGGTTCCTTCGCCGCGTTCCATGCGTTCCAGCCATGGGATGAATTCGTCGGGTGGCAGCGGCCGCGAAATCACGTAGCCCTGGGCCCGGTCGGCGCCGAGACTGCGCAACGCGGCGAGCTGCACTTCGTCCTCCGCGCCTTCGGCCACGATCTCCAGCCCGAGGTTGTGGGCGAGATCAATGATCGAGCGAACAATGACCGCGTCCTGCGGGTTGTCGATCATCCCGGACACGAAGGACTGGTCGACCTTGATTTCGTCGATCGGCAACTGCTGGAGCTGCGAAAGCGACGAGAACCCAGTACCGAAGTCGTCGATCGAGATCTTCACGCCGAGCGAACGGAACGCCGACAGCGCTGTTCGCGCGAGCGCACGGTCGGCCATGACCTCACTCTCGGTGATCTCCAAGCACAACTGATCGCCGGGGACCTTGTAGTCCGACAGGAGTTGGGCAATGTACGTCGGCAGCGTCTGGTCGAAGAAGTTTCGGACCGACAGGTTCAACGCAACCGTGAGCTCAAAGCCCTTTGCTCGCCATTCAGAGAGATCACGGATACCGCGATCAAGGATCCATCGAGTGAGCGGTTGAATCAGACCTGAAAGCTCGCTCAGTTCAACGAATTCGTTGGGCGTCAGAAGACCAAACTGTCGATGATTCCAACGAATGAGACCTTCGGTGCCAACAATACGTCCGGTCTTCAGATCAATCTTGGGCTGATGGAAGAGCCGGAAATCACCGGTCGTAATAGACGTTCGAAGTTCGCCCAAGAGTTGGAGTCGACGGATATTGGCTTTGTCATCGTCGGGTGTGGCGAACATGTGGGTTCGGCCGGACTGCTTGGCCTCGTACATGGCGGCGTCGGCGCGTCGCATGAGAGCCGCGGGCGACTCCCCATCACTCGGGTACAGCGCAATACCGGTCGACGCTCCGGCTTGAATCGTCATGTCGTCGACCGTGATCGGCGGCTGCAGACAGCTGGCGATCGTTTCAGCGATGGAGGCGGCAGCTCGGGCCGTGGCCGGCGAGAGCACCACGGCGAACTCGTCGCCACCGAGGCGGGCCACCGTCGACCGCTCCGGCATGTACGCCGCCAACCGACCAGCAATAGCTTGAAGCAGTTGATCGCCAACGGCATGGCCGAGGGTGTCGTTGACCTCCTTGAAACCGTTGAGGTCAAGGATCAGCACGGCGAGTTCGTCGCCAGTGCGTCTCGCATCCTCCAGCTGACGACGGAGCTGCTCGTTGAACAGGCTTCGGTTCGGCAGACCGGTCAACGTGTCGTACTGGGCTTGCTTGCGTATCGTCGCCTCGGCCTCCTGCTGGCGGGTTACGTCGGTAATCACCCCACGCAACCGCGTGCGCGTTCCGTCCTCGCGATGATCGACGGCAATCACGTTGCGGACGTTGATCACGTCGCCGTGCTTGTCGATCATCCGGTACTCAACGGCAAAGCGGGTCTCACCATTCTCAATCCCGCCTCGACGAAGCGCCTCTTCGATCTCTCGATCATCGGGATGGATAAGGTCGACGTAGCGGTCGCCGAAGTCTTCCGGATCGACGCCGAAGAGGTAGCGAACCTGCGGACCCACCAGGCGGAGTTCCATGGTCTCGGGATCGGCTTCCCACACAACGGTGTCAAGCCCGCCCATGAGATCGAGGTAGCGCCGCTGGGTACTCAGTTCAAGCTGGCGGATTCGATGCGAAATTGCCGCAATAACCGGAACGAAGATGCCGAACGCGGCGACTGTTGCCACCGATATGGGTTCGGCATTTCCGGCGACAAAGGATATGAACGGAACACCAACGATGAGACATGTGGCTGCAAAGAACGCGTGCATCGAGCTGTACGCCACGACCGCCATGGTCAGCTGGGCGAAGCCAAGGACAAGAATCATTGGAAGCGCTCGCGGGGCGATCGCCAGCATGCCGAGATTGGCGATGCAGTCGAGCCACGGAAGGGTGGCCGGAAGTTCGTTCCTCGTCTTCACCCGAACGAGCTGATACAAACCGCCGGCTAGCCAGAGCCCACCGAGACAACCAAGCAAAGCGATCCGGTTCGGCAACGAAGTCAGAACAATGACCATCACCAACAACAACGCCAGGGCGACCTGACGGATCGCCATCAGCTGGCCGTAGAAGACTCGACGTTCCTCTTTCGAGAAGTGATCGAGTCCGTGACCGACGCGGTCGTCGGTTTCCTCGTCGTCCCCGGTCGCATCGCGGAAGTCCATGATCGGCTTGCCGTTCATGAGTGGTCCAGCAGCGCGCACGTCGGCCGCAGCGGCCGCGGCGGCCGCGGCCGACGCCGGACCTCCGGTCGACTTCCGGCTCCGGCGATCCGACTTCTTCGACGGGATGTCGGCGTCGGGCCGATCTGGCGTTCGTCGTGGACGGATCCGGTCCGAACGCCGATCGGGAACGACCAGCTCAGCGGGTCGCTCCATAAGCATGGTCCCCCGCGGCGCCGTCGAATCTGGCTCTTGGACCATCTTCGCTACAGGACCGCGCACAACCACGCCTTTCGCACGTTCCGTCGACCGATTCCGAGCGCGTTCACGCAGGCGGTGCCTTTGGTGCGCCCGCTTTCGGCGACTCGGTCCAGATCCATCTCCGGACTCATCGGCAGGGTACAAAGTCCCCTTGAGGAGCGGGCGGCAATCGGCCGATGACGCCAGTCGCAAACCCGTCGGGGAGCACCGTCCTTGTCGAGCAGTCCGGTCGGGCCAGGAACAGCCCGGTCGTACACTCTTCGGTCGTGTCTCGGTCGATCGGCGAAGTTGTGGCCGCCGTCGTTTTCCCGGCGGTGCTCCTTTCGGGGTGCTTCGGAGGATCGGCCAAGAGCCCCAAGGCCACCACGCCTCCGCCATCTTCTCCGAACGTTGCGGTGGGAAATCCAGCCGCAGTTTCCGCCACAACAATCGCCCGAAGTGCCTACGAGTCGGGCCTGGACACGCCCGAAGCGGCCGCCAAGAACCTCTGGGACGCTTGGCGCGACGACGATCGCGAGCGGGCGCTCCTGGCCGCTGACAACGTCGTGGTCACGGCGCTCTTTCAGGACAACTGGGGTCCAGAGGTGGCCGAACAGGGCTGCGTGCCCGTAGTTGTTGATTCGGTCTACCGCTGCGCCTTTGTCCAGGGGGCAGCCGCTCGGTTGGTCGAAGTCCGCTCGGTCAACGGCCGCTACCGGGCCATACGGGTGGAGCGAGTCGGGGACCTCGCCACGTCGGCCGGGCCGCTGGTAGCCAACCGGCCCGGTCCAGTGGGCGGCCCAACGACGACGGTGCGGCCTCGACCGGTGATTCGGACCCCGAGGTCACAACCGGCGCGGGCGGCAACGGACTCATCCGCCAGCCGCGCGTCGACCACGTCCCGACCGGCGCGAACCTCACGAAAGAAGCGAACGGCCACCACGACACCGTCGTCTCCGGCCGCTCCGGTGCCGGTGCGGGCCGGGGCCCCGGAATCAACCGTGGGCTAAGGGCAACGAAGGGCTCGCGCTAGTCGCGCCAGACCGATGCAGCGTCGACCGTTGGGCGATTCGGCGCGGTGAGGACCGGTTCAAACGTTCCGTCGACCCCGACTACCCAGCGAGAGGGCGACGAAGGTGCCGGCTCGGCCTGGCTCGACGTGTCGGCCCAGGGATTGTGGGCTGACACGGTCCCCAGCTGCGCATCCGTCGGTAGCGGCGCCCCAAGACGGCGGGCCAGATCCACGGTCATGGCTCGGGCTTCCACGATTCCCACGGCCGTATGCTCACGAATCACGCGCAGGGCGTCGCCGTACTGGCCGGCGCGAATCAGCTCTTGGGCGTGCAGGACGTAGAGCGGCACATCGTCGTCGGTGTACTCCAAGCCAAGACGATTGAACAGAAAGTCAAGCTTTCGTCGGAGCCGTTCGTTCGCTTGGCGCAGCTCGGCAAGTTCCGTCGACTCAATGGATTGATCAGACCGCACGACTACCTCCTCA
>JAYSTV010000437.1:0-6370 GCA_043719425.1 Acidimicrobiia bacterium
CTCCCACATCGAGTCGGCCATCCGGTCGTTGAAGCCGGTGCCGTAGGGGCCCGGGTTGAGCAGCGTGACATCGATCCCTTGACCCGCAAGCTCAGCGCGCATAGCTTTACCCATCGCCTCGAGCGCATGCTTCGTCATGGAATATGGACCAAACGCCGGACCGGACATGACCCCGGCGATCGACGACACGATGATCACCCGGCCCGAACCGCGAGCAACCATGGCCGGCAACACCGCTTGCGTGATGGCGAGAGTGCCGAACACGTTGACCTCGAAGAGGTGACGAACCCGGTCGATCGGGACGTCGGCCATGGGTCCCGTCTGGCCGGCCCCGGCGTTGTTCACGAGCACATCGACCGACCACTGCTTGGCCTTCGCCACATCGCTACCGGTGATGTCGAGCTTCTCAACCTGGAGCTGCGGTGCTTCAGCCCGCAGTGCTTCAGCCTGGGCGTCGGTCTCGGTGGTGGCGATCACGTGATGGCCTCGCTCAGCGAGGGCAAGGCTCGCACCTTTGCCGAAACCCGATCCAGCACCGGTGATCAAAACCGTCTTGGCGTTCGTCGTCATGACCGTCACCTTATGCATCAACGGCTTGCGCGCGCTTGCACGGGCTACCTCGCCGTGACCGTCCGAGCGTCATCGAGGTCGACGACTGGCCGCTGCCGGCGTGATCTTTTAACAACCGAACCGGGCCCTTCCCCGGCCGAGTGCCCAGCCCGGCTAGTCGTGCTGCAGGGCGAAGCTGGCGGCGCGCTCGACTCGGTCTCGACGCGATGAGAGCAGCACAGCGAGCCACGCTCCGACGATGACCACGAGCGCGATGGCGAGATGGCGTCCCCACAGCGCGTCACCGATCGGCGCGGTGCCGTCAATGAATTGCGCGAGCAGACCTCCACCAGCCGTGACGATGCCGATGATGGCAGCGAGGATGACCTTCGGATTGGCCCGCAGCGCTCGTGCCGCGCCCACGCAGAGCAGCACGTAGACCACGCAGAACATCATCGAGCCGATAGTCGAGAGGACGAGGAACGCGTTGAGCGCGTCGGGCGGACCGGCCGGCGTTCCGTCGGGCGCCTTCGGGAACGTGGTGCCGTATTTGGCGAGTGACACGAACAACGCAATGAGGGCAATCACACCGAACAAATACACCGCCGCGGTCGGGTTGTTCTTACGGTCAACTTTGGCGAGCGGGTTGGGGAGCAGGCCGTCACGCGAGAGCGTGAAGAGCCCTCGCGAAACTGCTGCACACATACCAATCCCAATGCCGATGATGTCGAGAAGAATCGCCAGCTCGATCAACACCGCGAATTTGGAGTTGATGTAGTGCGTGGCGAGCGCCGGAAAATCGAAGGGGAGTTTGTCCGGTCCGCCGCTGCCGATCGTTCCCGCGTATTGCGTGATCAGGTAGAAGCCGGTCACGATCACAATCGTGGAGAGCACGGCAACCGGAATGGACTTCTTGGGGTTGGCCGTTTCCTCGCCGAGCGCGGCCGCCATTTCAAAGCCGACGAACATCAAGATGGCGAACAGCAGACCCTTGAACACCGAACCGCCGGCCGCGACCTTGCTGGGATTGAACACGTTGAAGGTGTTCCCGCCTGAACCGCCCTTGGCGATGATCACGACACAAAGGATCATGAACGGGATGGCGGACAGGGCGATGATGGCCAGCTGAGCCTTCACGCTGATCCGCACGCCAACCACGTTGGTGGCCACGATGATGGCCAGGATTGCCAGGCCCCACACCCACCACGGCAGATCGATGCTCATGTGGGAGTTGAAGAACCCATTGGCGGTGATTCCGCCGATGATTGGTAGTGCCGTGCCGAGGCTGAGCAGCGCCAGGTAGTAGCACGCCGCCCCGAAAACACCGGCGGGCTTGCTCGCCGTGTGGGCGATGAGTTCGTAGACGGCACCACTACCGGAGTAGCGCTTGGCCAATTCCGAAACCACGTAGCCAATGGCCAAGATGCCGATCGTGGTGAGGACAACAACAAACGGGCCAACCCCGCCCGAGAGTCCGGCCAAAGCACCGCCGATAGCGGCGGCCGAGAAGATCGGCCCAACGGCGAGCGACTGGGCAATGCAGTCGACAGTGTTCAGTTTTGCTCCCGAAAGCGATGCTGCTCCGCCGGCGGCTTGCTGGTGTCCCATGGTGTCCCCTGTCCGTTGGCCCCGCTCGAAGCGAGATTGTTCGGTACCGTACTATGTGGTGTGCCCGGTGTCACGTCGGCCCACAGCGAGCGGGCGGCCTTCAGTCCTCGACGGTACGGAGCACTTCGCGCAGGAGGTGAGCGAGCGAGCGACGATCCGTGGCCGAGAGTCGCTTCGTCACGATCGACTCGTGTTGGTTGAACACGGGGAAGAGCCGGGTGATCAGCGTGCGTCCATCGTCGGTGAGCGAGACGACGACCCGACGACGATCCGTTGGGGAGGGTTCGCGGCCGACCAGTCCCCGGCCTTCCAACGTGTTCACCACGCCGCTCATCGTTGCCTTGGTCACGTAGGTCTCCTCGGCGAGCCGGTAGACCTCCTGTGGGCCCCACACCCACAGCACAAAGAGCGACGCAAACGCAGTCCACGACAACTGGTCGGCGGCGAGTACTTCGCGCTCCATGTGATTGCGCACCGTCGACGCCACGCGATACACGTTGGACACCGCCGCCATCGCCGCGAAGTCGATGGCGAACGCCGGCCCATCGAGTTCACTCACGCGAGCGGCAACGTCGAGTTCTTTCGCCGTGAGATCCGGATCGAGTCGCTTGCGGCCCGACGCGCCCGACGCGCCCGACGCGCTCATGCGTGGGTTGGGGCCACGCGTGTGCCCCCGGCGAAGGTGGTGCCAACTTCGCGCCAGTAGCCACCGAGAATCTCATGCGGCGCAATACGGTCAAGTTCTTCAACCGGCGAGTCACCAAACGTCAGCGACGCCGAACCGCGGAACTGTCGACCGATCTCCACATTCACTCCCGACATGGTCACGAGATCGTCGAGTGTGTCCGTTCCATCGGCTTCGATCGCGGGCACAAAGCGCGAGTGCAGCATCGGATGACCGTTCACGAAACCAGCGTTCTCCGACGGACCGGTGATCTCGAAAAGAACGTCGATCAAACGACGATCCGATGCGGCCACGGTGGCCCCGAAGCGGCCGCCGACTTCAAGCTTGGGACCGGCGCGGCCGACGTTGATCGGTCGGGTCATCCAGATCGATCCCATCTTCTTCGGGTACCCCTGAAAATGGCCGCGCACCATCGAGAAGTCCTTGTCGACCCAGATGTAAACGCAGCGCGACCAGACCCGGTCGTTCCATCGGCAACGCACGACCACGAACGCCTCTTTGTACTGCGCTCGGACCGGGTCGGTGACCTCTTCATGAGCATCGGAACAGCTCTGCCAATCGGCGAAGATGATCGCGACGGCGCCGGGGTCTTCGTCGTCGTGTACCGGAGTGAGCGGAGCAGGCAGCAGGCGGGCTACTTCGGCCGGATCGGTGCGGTACTCAACGGTCAACATTTCGCCGGAGTAATGCCAGGGCGGGTTCGCCAGCATCGACGCTCGACCGGTGCCGGAACGCGGAAAGAGAAACCCGGTTCGACCGGCTGGGTCTGGTGTTTTCGCCACGCCCCTAGGATATCGTTTGGAAGCTAACGATGTCGGGCCCTCCTGATGTCGGTCAGCCAGCCTGAACACCCAGCCAGCCGCAAGACACCAGCCCGCCCTGACCAGGAGCCACACATGGAACTCACGACGCCGGGGACAACTGCCGAGTTTCGCCGCGTGCTCGTTGCCGGGTATCCGGCCATGGTCCGGCGCGACGGATTCCTTCTCTGGGCCGACGACGGACGATGCGTGCACGTCGACGAGGCGGTCCACCTTCCGCCCGTCACTCCGACCAAGATCATCTGTACGCATCTCAATCACGTGTCTCGTGTTCGCGAGTTCGGTACGTCGCTACCGCCGGCACCCACGTATTTCCACAAGCCAATTTCGGCGCTCAACAGTCATGGCGCGGCCGTCGTTCGGCCAGTCAACTGCAAGTACCTGAACTATGAGGGTGAGGTCGCCATCGTGATCGGTACACGTTGTCGCAACGTGACCCACGCCGATGCCTGGAACTACATCGCCGGCTACACCGTGGCCAACGACTTTGGACTACACGACTTCCGCGACACCGACTCCGGATCGATGCTTCGGGTCAAAGGGGCCGACACGCTGTGCCCGATCGGGCCCGGTGTCGTCGTCGGTTGGGACCCGAATGGCAAGTCAATCAAAACGTATGTGAACGGAGTACTTCGCCAAGACGGCTCCACCGACGAGATGGCGTGGGACATGGGCTATCTCGTAGCGGACCTCGCCCGCCTGATCACCCTCGAACCGGGCGACATCATCCTGTCGGGAACGCCGGCGATCTCACGGCCGGTCGGACCCGGTGATGTCGTCACTGTCGAGGTGGAAGGTTTGGGCACGCTGTCGAACACCGTCGTCGACGGGCCCGCGCCCGTGAGCGACGAGATCGGATCGCAGCCGACCGAATCCGAGGAGGTTCTGTCCACCGCGTTCGGCGGCGACTGGGAGTTCCGCGGCCAGCGCTCACCGGTCTATCCGACACCCCGGGATCAATTGCCCTATCCGAAGGTGCGTCCGCGGGTCGAGCGATGAGAGGCGATCGCGATATGGCGCGGGTTCTCGATGGATCGGTGAGGTGATGGGTGAGATCGTTGGCGCTGCGCTGGTGGCCCACGTGCCAACCATGGTCCTGCCGGACGTCACGCGACAGGCGTTGAACCACGGCCGAGAGATCAGTCTGGTGCCGGGCTTACATCGTCTGCGCGCTGAGGTTCTGGGTCCCTCGAATGCCGACACGTTTGTGGTGTTCGATAGCCACTGGATGACGACCGTCGAGTTCGTCGTGTCGTCCCATGACCAGCGCCACGGGCTCTTCACGTCCGACGAGCTACCGCGCGGAATGCGCCAGGTGCCCTACGACTACCGCGGCGATCCATTGTTGGCGAACGCATTGGCGGCGACTGCGGACGGGCGAGACGACATGTGGATCACCGCCATCGATGACCCGCATCTTCCCGTGCACTACCCCACTATCAACCTCCTTCCGTTCCTGCAGCGCCACGAACGATGGATGAGTGTGAGCACGTGCCAAACCGCAGATGCTACGGACTTCCTACTGGTCGGCCGACTCCTCGCCCAGGCGATCAGGGCGTCGGACCGTCGGGTTGTGCTGCTGGCTTCAGGGGCCATGTCACACACGTTCCATTCGCTGCGCACCGTTCGACAGCATGAAGCGTCCGACCCTTCGCACATCTTCTCGGCCAAGGCCCGTAAGTGGGATGCGCGCATACTTTCTTGGTGGTCCGCGGGAAGTCACGCCGCCGTGGTCGATGCCTACCCCGAGTACCTCGCGGTCAAGCCCGAAGGCCGATTCGGGCACTACCTGATGATGCTGGGAGCATTAGGCGGCGAAGATGGACCGGCGGCGGTTACAGCCGTCGGCACGCCATTCTCCGACTACGAGAACGCCATCGGCACCGGGCAGATCCACGTGAACTTCGCTCGCGGTCAGGGTTGGACCGCGTCGTGACGAGTCGCCGTCTCGCCATCGATTATGCCTTCGTCGGTGCCAAATGACGTCGATGCACGAGTGGGACGCCTCCGCCGATGCGCTCGCAGACGCCGTTCTCGGCTACGCCACAGAACGATTGCGGACGCCGAAGGACCCGACGTGGGGTGCGCACGGAGCGACGGAGCTCCACGCTCAGCTGGGCCCGGCGATCTCAGCTCTCGGGGTCGGCGGGGTCGAAGCACTACGCCTTGTGCGAGACGTGATCGTGCCGTCGTGTCGACCTATCGACGACCCCCTACATCTGGCCTACGTCGGCACGGCTCCATCGATCGCCGCCAACCTGTTCGACCTCGTGGTCAGTGCCTCGTCGATCTTCGCGGGCATGTGGGAAGCAGGTGCGGGCGCCATCGCCGCCGAGAACGAAGCGCTGTCGTGGCTAGCCCATTGCGCCGGCTTTCCGTCGACGGCGGGCGGCACCTTCGTGAGCGGCGGCTCGGCGGCCAACCTCAGCGCGCTCGTGACCGCCCGCTCCGCACACCGCGAGCGCCACGGTGCATCCGCTCGACGCTTGGCGTTCGCGGCCACCGCCGAAGTGCACTCGTCGGTGCGAGCGACGGCCAACGTGATGGACATCGACATCGTCGACGTGGCCACCGACGAACGTGGCCGGATGACCGGTGATGCGCTCGCCCACGCGCTGGCCTCGACCACGCACGACGTGTTCGCCGTGGTCGCCTCGGCGGGAACCACGAACTCGGGCGCCATCGATCATCTCGACGAGGCCGCAAC
>JAYSTV010000438.1:0-6352 GCA_043719425.1 Acidimicrobiia bacterium
CTCGTCGACGCGGTGTGCCAGGGCACAGCACCAACGGGACTCGTACGTGTACACATGATTCCGTCGATACCGATCGTGGCCGTTGGTGGGCCGGCTCCGGTTTTCTACGACGAAGTGGCCCGTCGTCTCGGGACCAACGTGATCTACCCCCCGCACTGGCAAGTGGCCAATGCCGTGGGCGCCGCCACCGGAGTGGTGAGTGCCACGGTCGTCGTGGTTGTCGAGTCGATCGGCGACGGGGTGTGGGGCGTCCACGGGCCAACCCGCGAACGCGGCATCGACCCGGCCGCCGCCGTGGCTCGGGCGCGAAACATGGCCATCGACGAAGCGACGCGGCTGGTGACGGATCGCGGAGCCACAGGTCCGGTGCTCCGAGTGACGGTCCGACGGATTCACCTTCCCGGCTTCGACCCCGATGGTGATCAGGGCCTCCTCAGCGCCGAGGTTCGGGCTGAGGCCGTCGGCTCACCGGCGGTCTGATCACCCCACGCGGTAGCTCTCCAACGCGTCGAAGTCGGGCGTGATCCCAAACCCCGGACCATCGGGTGGGCGCACGGTCCCGTCGGCCGCGATCAACACCGGTGCCGGCAGCAACCAATCGCGTCGCTCGGGCAGCCACGACGGATCGTCGTAGGGCACCTCGACGAACGGCACGTTCGAGCATCCCAGCGCAGCGTGCAGATTGATCACCAACCCGAACCCGTTCGACCAAGTGTGCGGTGACCACGACCGACCGCACATCTCGGCCATCGCCGCGATCCGTCGACAACCGCCGATGCCGCCGGTGAGCACCACGTCGGGCTGCAGCACATCGATCCCGCCGCGGAGAATGAGCTCACGCGCTTCGGCGAGGTTGCGCACCATCTCGCCTCCGGCCAACCGGAGATCCGTACGCGAACGAAGGGTTGCCCAACCATCGACGTTCCAGGTGTCGAGCGGCTCCTCGAACCAGTAGACCCCAACCTTGTCGAGTTCGCGGGCGCATTGGATAGCGGTCGCCACATCCCAGCGGGGCGAAATGTCACCCTCCATTCGCCAGCCCTGATTGGCGTCGACCATCAACTCAAAGCGGGGTCCGACGGCCTCGCGCACCTCTTCAAGCACGGCGAGATCGTCACGCCAGTCGGCGTGGTGGAAACGGATCTTCATCGCACCGATGCCTGCAGCCTGTAACGCCAACGCCCGACGGACTCGTTCGGCGGGCGTGGTCAACTCCCCCGACGACACATAGGCCCGCAACGCTTCCTGACGGCCGCCGAGCAGTTTCCAGACTGGGAGTCCGACCGCCTTGCCGGCCAAGTCCCACACTGCGCACTCCACGACCCAGGTCCGGGACCGGTGGAAGTCAACCGTTTCACATACCTGACGCACGACCTCGGTTCGCAACGGATCAAGGCCGACGAGGTGCTCGGACAACACGTCGACATCGGGAAGCGTGTCGCCCGACGCATATCCGACAAGACCCTCATCGGTATGCACACTGACGATCTCGGCATACTGTTCAGTTCGCGGAATCGGATCCCACGCCGCCCGAAAAGGCGGTTCAAGGGGATAGCGATATCGCTGCACAGTGATTGCGGTGATCTTCAATGCGCAGCCTTCCAGGCGGTGAACCTGCGACGATAGCCAAGCCCGAACTATGACCACTGACCGAACCCCCAGCATGCAACGAATTCTCGTGATCGCCTGCGGCGCACTCGTCCGCGAGCTACGCGTCGTCCTCGATCAACTCGGGACCGACGTCATCGAGTTCGCCACGGAATACCTACCGGCGAACCTGCACAACCGGCCCGAGCAGATTCCCGGTCGGGTGCGAGCGATCATCGACGCGCGCTCCGGAGAATTTGACCGCGTGCTCGTGGGCTACGCGGACTGCGGAACGGGAGGCCTTCTCGACGCCGCTCTCGAAGGGACGGACGCGGTTCGAATTCCGGGGGCGCACTGCTACGAGTTCTTCGCCGGCGCAGCCGCCTTCGATGCCTGGCACCAGGCTGAGCTCGGCACGTTTTACCTGACCGACTTTCTCGTCCGAAACTTCGACGCGTTGGTCATCGGTGGCCTCGGCCTCGATCGTCACCCCGAGCTGCGCGACATGTATTTCGGGAACTACCGGCGCGTGCTCTTGCTCACGCAGAGCAATGACCCCGAACTCATCCCGCTCGGTCGAACCGCCGCCAAGAAGCTCGGTTTGGACTTCGAGCATCACCACGTTGGGCTCGGCCTCTTCGCCACCGCGATCGACGGACTCATGCCGTAGGGCCGAGATGCGTTCCGGTGACGCTCCGCGTTACCTTCGACCCATGACCTTCTCCTCGGCCAACGACGCGCTTTACGGAATCCGGCGCCAGCGCATCGCCACCAACGGTATTGAACTCGACGTGCTCGAATCCGGCCCCAACGACGGACCCCTGGTCGTGTTGGCCCACGGCTTTCCCGAATGCGGGTGGTCATGGCGGCATCAACTCAAAGCCCTGGGCCAGGCCGGCTGGCACGCCGTCGCTCCGGATCAGCGGGGCTACGGACGGTCGAGCAAACCCCCAGAGGTCGAGGCGTATTCGTCCGACCACCTCGGGGCTGACCTGCTCGGTCTCGTCGACCACTTCTCGGGACCCGGTGCCTCAGCGGTCTTCGTCGGCCATGACTGGGGTTCCTTCCTCGTGTGGGACCTTGCTCGCGAGCATCCTGACCGGGTGCGCGCCCTCGTCAACATGAGTGTGCCGTTCGTTGACTGGCCCGCGAAACCCACCGACATCTTCAAGACGATCCACGGCGACAACTTCTTCTATATCCTCTACTTCCAAGAGGTGGGCGTGGCCGAAGCGGAACTCGATCCGAATGTGGAGCGATGCATGAAAGGCATCTTGTGGGTGGCCTCAGGCGAGGGCTATCCCGATGTGATACGCGAGCCGCGCAAGGCTGCCGGGACTGGATTCCTCGACGGTATGGCGAGGCTTCCTCCGGGCCCGCTGCCCGCCTGGTGCACCGACGACGATCTCGCCCTCTACGTCGACTCGTTCGAAGCGAGCGGGTTCTTCGGTCCGGTAAGTTGGTATCGCAATCTCGATCAAAACTATGCGCGCTTACAATCGTCGCCCATCTCCGGGATGACCATGCCGTGTTGGTTCATCGGCGGGAGCAAGGACCTGGTGATTTCGCGTGATCCAACATTCGAGGATCGCAACCGCCTCGTGCCGGGATACCGAGGCATGACCATCATCGACGGAGCCGGTCACTGGACCCAGCAGGAGCGTCCCGCCGAAGTCAAAACCGCCCTCCTCGGCTACCTCGCGCAGCTGTAGGCGCGCCCGCCGGGCGAGGTGTCAGCTTTCGTGGCGGCGGCCGCGTGTGCGGGTGCTGGTCGCCGCGCCGGGGAGCGAGTTCACCATGGGGCCGATCTGCGCCACGATCTCTTCAACCGTTGGACGGGCCTCCGGCGAGTACGTATCGATGGCCACGCGCATCGCCGCGAGATGGTCCGGCGATGTGCCGCAGCAGCCACCGATGATCGATGCGCCACCGGCAATTGCTAGGCGCGCGTAGTCAGCCATGAGTTCTGGGGTTCCCGAGTACACCGCTTCGGTGCCGACGAACTTGGGGATGCCGCAGTTGCCCTTGAGGATGAACGTCTGCTCGGGCGAGCTCTCGGACATGTAGAGCAGCGAAACGAGGATGTCCGAGGCGCCGACACCGCAATTCGAGCCCATGCCGAGCGGTGAAACCGAGAGGCCGTCGAACAGGCTCGCAATTTCGCTCGGAAGCACGCCCATCATCGTGCGGCCGGCGGTGTCGAACGAGACCGTGGCGGTGTAAGGCATGCCCGCATTGATGGCCGCTTGCGCCGCGGCGCGAACTTCCTCAACCGCCGACATCGTCTCGATCCAGATCACGTCGACGCCACCGTCGCGCAGGCCCTCGATCTGCTCCTGAAACGAGGCGACCGCGATCTCGGGCGTGAGCGCTCCGAGCGGATCGAACAGCTCACCGGTCGGTCCCACCGAGCCAGCGACCACAACCGGACGATCGGCCTCGTCGGCGACCTCCCGAGCGAGCCGGGCGGCCAACATGGCGAGCTCGCGGACGCGGTCTTGGGCCTTGTGCAGCTTGAGGCGCTGGGCGGTGCCACCAAAGCTGTTCGTCAAGATGATGTCCGAACCAGCGGCAATGAACTTGCGGTACAAGCCCTGCACCCGGTCGGGATGATCGATGTTCCAGAACTCGGGCGGCTCACCCGAGGTCAGACCCATCTGGAAATAGTTGGTGCCTGTCGCCCCATCGGCGAGAAGGGGTTTACCAAGGGCAAGAAGATCCGCGAGTGAAGAACGCACACCCCCAGTCTCGCCCAACGGGGCTCCTCAGCGTGTCGAGCCCAACAGTTGTCCGATTGCCAGCTCCCACCGACGATCGCACGACGCCCGGGACCGACCCAGCCGACCCGCTGCCTCCTGCGCGGCCAGCCCCTGAACGAGCGCCAACACAACATGGGCGGCGTCGACTGGATCGGCCATCATCACTCCGGCGTCGACGCAACGGCGCACAACCCGAAGGATGATCCGCCGGCTCGTGTCGGCCGCAGCAACGTCTCCGGCCCCTGGACGAAAGTCGGCGAACGGTTCGGAGAACATCACCTTGATCAGCCCCGGATTGGCTTGGGCAAACGACCGATAGCAACGGATCAGCGCACCGAAATCCGAACGTGCGTCGGACGTGACCGGTACTGCGGAGAGCGCTCCCGCCAACTGCTGAAAGCCAACGACAAAGAGTTCGCGAATAAGGCCCGACTTGTCACCAAACAACTCGTAGATGGAGGGCACGGATGTGTCCGCGTCTTCGGCGATCTGTTTGGTCGTGAAGCCCGCCACGCCTCGTTGCGCCAGCGTCGCTTGGGCGACAACAACGATTCGTTCGCGAAGCTCCGGCGTGCGTTGCCGCGGCCGTCCCATGCTGCGTTAGTCGGCCAGCGGGTAGTCGTGCTCGATCCCGATGCGGATCGCGGCAATGACATCGGATCGCATCAGCGATTTCGTGCCCTGATAGGCCCGACGATCGAGTGAAGCCAGCCTCGTTGCCACGGCAACGGCTTCGTCGACCGTCCGCTCCGGCTCCACTACGGCGTCAAGGAAACCAACGCTCGCCGCTGCGTCGGGGGTGAAGATCTCGGCCAGCGCGACCGCTCGGGTCAGTGTCTCCGAGGCAACGCGGTGCGCAAGGATGGCCAGAGCCGGCGTGGGCATGGTCAATCCAATGGCACGACCACCACACCATCGGCTTCAGCAGAGTTCAACGCTTCGTTCAGCGCCGCGAGCATGCGGGCGACATCACGTTGGCCTTGCCGTCGTCCATGGTGATGACGCCAACGGCGTCCCGACGCTCGTATGTCGCGATCTCGTTCACTGGTCTTCCTCAATTTTCGTAGCGATATTTCGAAACTGCGCTACGAAACCCTCGAACTGAATACCAAACCGAACACCGTGGGTGCTACGGGCGGCCTGCGACCCGAAGCATGGCAAGCACACGAGCGACGTCGCGATTGCGACGAATCACGATGAACTCGGCCAACGAGGCGTGTTCGCCAATGGATTGGAGGATCCGCGGGCGACAACACCGTCGCCACGTGAGCAGCCAACGCCAGAAGTCGATCCCCTGTCGCGATCTCTTCACCGCCCGCCAAGCGCACACTGGCGTGGGAAGGTCGAACAACACCACCGCATCGCAATACGTGAGCCGAACGTCAAGCATGTCGTAGGGACCAAGGTCGCCATCGAGAATCCACTCCGGTTGCTGCGCCAACAATGTCTGGAGTTCGCGCCATCGTTGCGGAGGTGTTGGTTGCAGGTCCGCTGACCAAAACACTGTATCGAGCTCCGTCAGTGGCAGTCCGGTCAACTGCGCCAACGAACGGGCAAAGGTCGATTTCCCCGAGCCACCGTTGCCGAGCACGACAACACGACGTCGAGGGAGACCCGCGTTCATACTCCCGTGGTCCGACGAGCGATCACGAGAGCCATATCGGGAGCGACGCGAATTTCCGTAGCCAACATGTTGGGCCGAGTGAGCCAGTAGATACGCGCCGCGTCGGGTTTCGACTCGAACAGCGGAGGCCAGCTGACCGTGGGCGAGAAGTCATCGATCGTCATGAGCCCGCCCTCTTTCAGCACCACCGACTCATCAACGAGATCGCCCGAGTTCTTGCCACTCCCCCACCCACCGTCGTGGACCAACAGATCAAACGGACCGCGGGCAAACACGTCGCCCGCATCGCCATGCACGACCGTGACATTCGGGGACGACGCGAACACTCGCTTTGCCGCCGCCGCTCGATCGGCGTTGGCCTCGGCGCTGACGAATCGAACGG